>NZ_RAWC01000300.1:0-8711 GCF_003611685.1 Corallococcus sp. CA049B
GTCTTGAGGGGAGGGGAGCGCCTAGTGGGCCGTCCACTCGATGCTCTTGAGGTCGATGCCTTCCTTGGCCATCTCGTACAGGGGGCTCATGTCTCGCAACTTGCGGACTTTGTCCACCACGAGGCGGATGACGAAGTCGACCTCCTCCTCCGTGTTGAAGCGGCCCAGGCCGAAGCGGATGGAGCTGTGCGCCATGTCCTCTTCGACCCCCAGCGCGCGCAACACGTAGGACGGCTCCAGCGACGCGGAGGTGCACGCGGAGCCGGAGGACACCGCGACGTCCTTGATGGACATCATCAGGGCCTCGCCCTCCACGTAGGAGAAGGAGATGTTGAGGCTGCCCGGCATGCGGTGCTCCAGGCTGCCGTTCACCGTCACCATGTCCAGCTGCTCCATGATGCCGGTGCGCAGCCGCTCACGCAGGCGGAACAGGCGCGCCGCTTCCTCCGGCAGGTCCTGCCGCGCCACCTCCGCCGCCGCGCCGAAGCCGACGATGGACGCCACGTTCAGCGTGCCGCTGCGCATGCCGCGCTCGTGACCGCCGCCGTCCACCATGGGCGCGATGCGCACGCGCGGCTTGCGGCGCACGTAGAGGGCGCCCACGCCCTTGGGGCCGTACATCTTGTGCGCGCTGATGGAGGCCAGGTCGACGTTCATCTTCTCCACGTCGAAAGGCACCTTGCCCACGCCCTGCACCGCGTCGCAGTGGAAGAGGACGCCCTTCTCACGGCACAGCCTGCCAATCTCCGCCACCGGCTGGACCACGCCGATTTCGTTGTTGGCGAACATGATGGAGACGAGCACCGTCTTGGGCGTCATCGCCGCGGCCAGCTTCTCCAGGCTCACGCGGCCGTCCTTCTCCACGTCCAGGTAGGTGACGCGCGCGCCACCCGTGGGCAGCTCCGCCCACTTCTTGTACGTGTCGTCCGCGTCCAGGTTGAGCTTCGCCGCCAGCTCCGGGACTTCTTCCGGCGTCACGTCGCGCCCGGCCAGCTGGCCCAGGCGCAGGAGCTTGAGCTCGTCCAGGCGCTCCTGGCGCACGCGCTCCAGGCGCTTGCAGGTGTCCAGGACGGCCTTGTGCTCCGTCTTCAGGGTGATGATGTGGTCGCCCTTGGACTTGTAGAACTCGATGACGCCCTTGATGGCCAGGTTGTCGGACTCGGTGGCGCCGGAGGTGAAGACGATCTCCTTCTCCGACGCGCCGATGAGCTCCGCCACCTGCCGGCGCGCCTTCTCCACCGCGGCCTCGGCCTTCCAGCCGAACGCGTGATTGCGGCTGGCCGCGTTGCCGAAGTCCTCGCGGAGGTAGGGCAACATCGCCTCCAGCACCCGCGGGTCGAGCGGGGTGGTCGCGTGGTTGTCCATGTAGATGGGCAGGCTCAGCATGAAGTCCTCAGGAAGAAGTGACGCAGGAGGGTGGAACACCCCTCCGCTCCCCGGCGACGCGGTGGGTCCGCGCGCAGCGGCAGGGTCTACATGGGCCCACACGAATGTGGACCGGACTGGTCAATTATAAAATCGACCCCCCTCGGGTCAAGGGAACATGGGGTCCGAGGCCCCTGTCCGCGACGCATCAGGTCGTGGAGTGCGGAGTGCGCCGGCCTGGTTCAACGCTCCTCCAGAGTGGAGCACTCCGGCTGCTCCAGGTTGGAGCGGGGTGATCCGAAACAGCGCTTCGCGCGCCCATAAGTGCCCGTTTCGTGGCCCCGCCGGGCATGGCCGGGCGCCTGCACTGGAGACAGCGCGGAGGGTGCCAGACATGAGCGCCAACGCGAAGTCGCAGGCCCGGAGCAACGCCCAGGACACGCATCAGGAGGGGATGGGGCGGCCGTCGCTGATCCGCCTGGAGGGAGGGCTGGAGCGCTCGCGCTACGCGGACGGCTGGCGGGCGGGCAAGCCCGCGGAGGACCCCGACAAGGTGAAGAAGTGGGGCCTGATTACCGCGCGGCCCAGCGAGTTCCTCATCCACATGCGCCGGGGGCGCGTGCGCGAGGTGAGCGGCCAGGGCGCCAGCTGCTTCAAGCTGCCGGGGGACTCGGTGGCCATCGTGCCCACCAGCATCCAGCGGTTCCAGTTCACCGCGGATCAGGTGACGAGCGAGAAGGTGGGCGTGGCGGTGACGGGCCTGGCGGTGTACCGCATCGCGGATCCGCTGGTGGCCTTCCGGATGCTCAACTTCAGCTACCCGGAGCGCGCGCAGGAGAAGCTGGCGGAGCTGCTCGGGGAGATGTTCGTGGGCGCGGCGCGCCGGCTGGTGGCGAACCTCACCGTGGAGGAGTGCCTCACCCGGCGCAAGGAGGGCATCGCGGCGGAGCTGATGCGCGAAATCGCGCCCGTGCTCTCCGGGCGGGGCCGGCTGGAGGACCGCACCGACGTGGGCTGGGGCGTGCTGCTGGACACGATTGAAATCCAGGACGTGCGCGTCCTGTCCTCCTCCGTCTTCGAGCACATGCAGGCCCGCTTCCGCCGGGAACAGGAGCGGCAGGCGCGCGAGGCGGAGCTGGCCAAGGAGCGCTTCGTGCGGCGCGAGGAGACGGAGGCGGAGCGCGTGCTCAACCTCCAGAAGCTCGCCGCGCGAGAGGAGGTCCGCCAGCGCACGCAGGCCACGGACGAGCAGGCGCGGCTGGAGCAGCTCGCGGTGGAGGCGCGGCTCGCCCAGGCGAAGATGGAGCAGGTGCGCCAGCAGCAGCAGGAGCGCACGTCCGTGGAGCGGGAGGTCGCGCTCGCGAAGCTGACCGCGCAGGAGGAGGTCCGCACGCGCACGCAGGCCCTGAAGGAGCAGGCCCGCCTGGAGGCGCTGGCCACGGACGCGCGGCTGGAGGAGGCGCGGCTCACCAGCGAACGGCAGCTCGCGTACAACCGCGCGCAAGGCGAACTGGAGCAGCTGCGCTGGGAGCAGGAGGCGGAGGCCGCCAAGGCGCAGGTGGAGCTGGAGCGGATGCGCCGCCAGCAGGAGGCGGAGGCCGCGCGTCATGAAGTCCAGCTCGCCGAGGCCCGGCAGGAGGCCGAGCAGCTGTCCGCCCGGCTCCATGTGCTCCTGGCGAAGCAGTCCATCGCGGAGGCGGAGTCCGGCATCGCGGAGCTGGAGCTGCGCCGCGCCCGCGCGCAGCAGGGGCTGGAGCTGGAGCGCGCGAAGACGCTGCGCGACATCGAGAACTCGGTGAGCCCGGAGGTCATCCAGTTGACGTTGGCGCGGCAGCTGCCGCAGGTGGCGGCGGCCTTCCAGCAGCAGATGGGCGAGGTGCACGTGACGGCGGTGGATGGAGCGAACCCCTTTGGCTACATCGCCGCCGCCGTGGAGGGCGTGATGGGGCTGGCGCGCTCCGCGGGGCTGAATTTGCCTGCCTCCCCGGCGCAGCCGCCTGCGGGGTAGCCGCGTCCCCGGCCTCCGCATATAGAAGAGGCCTCCGAAGGTCCGGACGCGCGGAGGCGTAAGGCACGCATGGACACGAAGAAGCTGACGCTGGCGGCGGTGGTGGCGGGTGTGGCGGTGGCGGTGGTGCCGTGGCTGTTGCCCACGGGGCCGAGCGCCGGGCTGGACGCGGCCCGGTTCCTGGAGTCCGGGAACCTCGCGTGGGGCGCGCTGGTGGTGTTCGCCGGGGGCCTGCTCACGGCGATGACACCGTGCGTGTACCCGCTCATCCCCATCACCGTGTCGGTGTTCGGCGCGCGGAAGGCGGAGGCGCGGGGCCGCTCGCTGGCGCTGACGACGGCGTACATCGTGGGCATGGGCGTGGTGTTCAGCGCGCTGGGCATCCTGGCGGCGAAGACGGGCCAGGCCTTCGGCTCCATGCTGGGCAGCCCCGTGGTGGTGATGGGGCTGGCGGTGTTCCTGCTGCTCCTGGCCTCGTCGATGTTCGGCGCGTTCGAGCTGGCGCTGCCGTCGTCCATGCAGACGAAGCTGAGCAACGTGGGCGGCACGGGCATCGCGGGCGCGTTCGTGATGGGCAGCGTGTCCGGCTTCCTGGCGGCGCCGTGCACGGGGCCGGTGCTCACGGGCCTCCTGGCCTTCGTGGCGAAGTCCGCCAACACGACGCTGGGCGCGACGCTGCTGTTCATCTACGCGCTGGGCATCGGCGTGCCGTTCTTCCTCATCGGCGTGTTCACCGTGCGCCTGCCGCGCGGTGGCGTGTGGATGGAGTGGGTGAAGAGCGTGCTGGGCATCATGCTGGTGGCGCTCGCGTTCTCGTACCTGAAGGACGCCTTCCCCTGGGCGCGCGACACCGTGAAGGCGCTGGGCGCCGAGGTGGGCCAGGTGCCCGGCGCGGTGCTGGCCGCGGTGCTGGTGGTGGTGGGCGTGGGGGTGGGCGCGGTGCACCGTTCGTTCAAGGAGGGCGCGCGCGACTTCGGCTTCAAGGCGCTGGGCGTGGCGCTGGTGGTGGGCGCGCTGGTGGTGCGCGGCGGCGCGCTGGACGCGCGGCCCGTGGGTGAGCTGTGGGTGCGCATGGGCCTCCAGGAGCGCCCGGTGGCGCCGTCCTGGCAGTGGCACCACGTGATGCCTGCGAAGAAGGCGACGTTCGACGCGAGCCAGTTCGAGCAGGTGCTCGCGGCGGCGAAGAAGGAGGGCCGTCCGGTCCTCATAGACTTCTTCGCGGACTGGTGCGCGGCCTGCAAGGAGCTGGACCGGCTGACGTACCCGTCCACGGAGGTCATCTCCCAGGCCGAGGACAGCCGCTTCCTCACCATCAAGATCGACGCGACGAACAGCGAGGACCGCCTGGACGCGCTGATGGAGCAGCTGGGCGTGGAGGGCCTGCCCACGGTGGCCTTCGTGAACCCGGACGGCACCGTGCTGACGAAGCCGCGCGTGACGGGCTTCCTGGAGCCCGTGCCCTTCGCGGCGGAGATGCAGAAGGTCCTCCAGTAGGTCGCTAGAGGTAGTTCTCCCAGCCCAGCCGGCCGCGGCTCGCGAGCACGCGCTCAATCATCAGCTCGTGCAGCGTGAGCAGCGGCTTCGCGAGCTCCTCGCCCTCCAGCCGCGCGAGCGCGCCGGCCATGGCCTCCAGCGTGGACATCCCGTCCGGGTGCGGCGGCTTGCGCAGGCGGCGCGTGTCCGGCGCGGGCGGCGGCAGCCTCATCCCCGGCAGCCTGCGCAGGGCGGGGACGCGCTGCACCATGCGCCGCGCCTGCGCCCAGCTCCCGTCGATGACCACGAGCCGCTTTGGCGGCGGCCCCTCCGCCTCCGGTGCGTCCGGGAAGAGCAGCCACGTGTCCGGCGCGTCCAGCACCGACGCGTCGAAGGGCGCTCCAGGCGCGCCATACGACACGATGTGGCAGCGGGGCAGGGCCAGCGCCGCGATGCGCGCCGTGTTGGTGCTCTTCTGAGACTCCTTGTTGTGCCGGATGATCAGCAGCTCCGTGCGCGTGGGGATGACGGGCACGTCCGCGCACAGGCACAGGGCCGTGGGCAGGTAGCACCGCGCACAGCGGCCCGACAGGTCCTCCGGGGTGCTCGACCTCATTTCGCCGCGGTGCGGTAGCGCTCCATCAGGGCTCGCGCTTCACGCAGCTTCTCCTCGACGAAGCGGTCGTCCGCGTCCGGCTCGTACTCGGCGTCCGGCGGATCCAACTGGAAGAGGGCGGACAGGCTCGCGGGGGCGACCTCCAGCCACTCGGACGTGCGGGTGAGCGCGGCCTGCCGGCGCCCGGCGAAGGTCTCCGGCCCGTCCTCCGGGCCGCAGCGGCAGATGCGCGCGGAGTCCCCGGACACGTCCACGTAGAGCCCCAGCACCTCCGCGTCCACCTCGGCCGCCAGCGCGCAGGTGGCCTCGCTGACGTAGGCCGCCATCGCCTGCGCCGCGCTGCGCTCCGTCAGCGAACGCACCAGGTAGACCTGCCACCCGGCCTCCGTGAGCGCCCCGGCCTCACTCAGCGGGGCCAGCTCCGCCGGCGGCGCCTGGATGCGCGACAGGAGCCGGCGCACCGGCACCTCCAGCCGCTCGAGCCGGGCGTTCGACGCGGGGCAGAAGAAGACCACGCGGTACTCTCGGCTGTCGGCGGCGGTTTCCATGGGCATACGGCGGTGACCCAAGAGGACCAAAGGACTCCCCAGGCACGCAAGGGGGGAGTTACGTCCGAGGACGCTTCCCCGTGCCCCCAGGGGGCCTCCTCCCGGGCCGGAACGCGACCCCGCGGGCAACATCCCCCCGCCTGACGCACCAGGAGGGGCCACCGCGCCGAGCCGCGCGTTCACGAAAACGCTCCAGCCGCCAGCAAGGCCCCCGGGGCATGCTGAACGCCCATTTTCGCCCCCCATTTTTCACGCCGGGTCTGGTGCGCGCCACCCCGGAGGCAAGTCACACCCATGGAGAGACATTGGGCCGGGGAGTCCGTGGATGTCTGTCTATTCCATGCAAGGAATTGGCGTCCGCTTGAAGTGTTTCAGCTGTACTGGTCGCCGTGATGCGTAAAGAAGCGCGGCAGCGTTTGTCGCATCCGTGAGAAGAAAAGAATCCGACCCTCGGCGTTCTCTGGAGGGAAGGGAGGCGGTCGCATGGTGCCAGGGAGGGAGGAGCCGCCAGTCCGGGAGGGCTCTGGAGGGGAGTTCGCCGCGTTCGCGATCCGCCACCAGCCGGTGCTGGTCGCCATCGCGCGCAATGTCTGCGGCAAGAGTGCCAGTGATTGCGACGACCTGGTGCAGGACGTGCTCTTGCGCGCGCTCCTGCAATGGGAGCGGCTCAAGCGTTGGCCGGAGCCCGCACGCCGCGCGTGGCTGGTGCGCGTGCTGCACAACCGGTTCCTGGACCAGTGCCGCCGCCAGGGCGCGGAGACGGACCGCCGGGTGGACCTGCACAACGTCCACATGCTCTTCGAGGATCCGGAGGACGCGCCGGAGCCCGAGCAGTGGGAGTGCGTCACGGAGGACGAGCTGCGCCAGGCCGTGGCGCGGCTCAACGAGAAGCTGCGCCAGGCGTTCGAACTGCACGCGCGGGGCCTGCGCCACGCGGAGATCGCCCGGCGGATGAACACCCCCAGCGCGGGAACGGTGGGCACGTGGCTCTTCCACGCCCGCCGCCGCCTCAAGGCCATGCTCCACGACACCGCGGAACGCCGCCGCCAGGAGAGGGAACGATGAGCACCGCCGCGTGTGAGGATCTCCAGCCCTTCCTGGACGGGAGCCTGTCCGCCGAGGACCAGCGCCGCGTCCGGGGCCACCTGGCCACCTGCGACGTCTGCGCCCGCCGCTTCCACGACCTCCTGCAACTGGAGATGCTCGCGAGGCTCGCGCTGGAGGACCCGGCGGAGAGCGAGCGCTGGGTGTCCGCCCGCCAGGCCCGCGAGACGGTGCCCGGGTCCGACTGGGACGGCGTGCCGGAGAGCTGGCCCGGGGACGCGCTCGCCGCGCAGGCGCCTCCACCACCGGAGCGCGAAGGCCGGGCCTGGCACCAGGGCGCCCGCCGCTTCCGCCGCCGCTGCCCGGGGTGCGCCAACTGCTGCCCCTGGTTCGCGAAGATGGAGGCGGTGGAGGCCGTCAGCGCGCCGCGCCTTCCGTGCCCGCGCACCAGCCGCTCCGGTGCGACGCTGCTGCGCCCCCGCACGCGCCGCTGAAGCCGCGGGCCCCGGCCGCCTGCTCCTCCCTGGGGGGCAGGCGGGGGAGCCAGCGGCGAACGCTGTCAGCGGAATCCACCAAGGATTGCTCCCGCTCGCGTTTCGCAAGGGACGGGAGGCGGCCCTGTGACTCCGGGCCCTGACGCTTGATGGATCTCTGGTGCAAGAAGCTCTACCGGTTCCTGGATGGGGAGCTGGAATCGGGAGACGAGGAGCACTTCCGGCTCCATCTGGCCCTCTGCCGTGCGTGCGCCAGCGGTCTGCATGATGCCATGCAGTTGGAGATGCTCAGCGTCCAGGCCCTGTGTGGCGCGGTGGCCCACAACGACGCGCCACCGCCGCCTGCCCCCGTCCGCTTGCCGTTCCGCTTCGCGTTGCCGCGCGGCCGGTGGCGGCATGCGCTGGGGGCGGTGCTGGCCATGGGGCTGGGCGCGCTCGCCGCGTTCATGACCGGGGACGGCTTCCGGCCGGGGGACGCGTGGCGGGCGGATGCGTCCGCGCGGGAGCTGGAGGCGCGCATCGCGTACCCGGCCGCGGACCGCTACCTCCCCTATGTCCCCGTCCGGACGGGGGCAGGGGGCACGGCGGCGCTCGCGACCGAACCGCCGGTGCCCCTGCGGACCCTGGCGGCGCTGGAGGAGCGGGGGGACCTGCACGGCATCGCGGCGGCCTACCTGGTGCGCGGCGAATTGCGTCAGGCGTCGGACTTCCTGTCGCGCAGCGCCCCCTCGCTGGACCGGGACAGCGACCGGGCCGTGGTGGCGATGGCGGCGGGGGACTGGCGGCGCGCCCTGGACCTGCTCGAAGGCGTGCTGCGTCAGGCACCGGACCATCCCCAGGCCCTGTGGAACCGGGCGCTGGTGCTCCGCGCCATGGGGCTCACGCTCCAGGCGGCGGAGGCTTTCGAGGCCGTGGCCCGCCGGGGGGAACCGGGGTGGAGCGAGGAGGCCGGAATCCGGGCCCTGGCGCTCCGGCAGGGGGGCTCCTTCTTGAAATGATGAGGGGCGACCCAAGGATTCTGGCGGTCGGCGTCTAATTATCGAGGCGCGGCGTGGCGACGGCGGCGGGGTGGACGGCAAGACACCGCACCCGGGGGGACGCGATGTACCGCATCGATGCGTGGAGCCAGGGGGACGGCGCGCTGTGGGCGTCCGGTTCCAACG
>NZ_RAWC01000301.1:0-8648 GCF_003611685.1 Corallococcus sp. CA049B
TATGCGATCGTCGGCAGCGTCAGATGTGTATAAGAGACAGACCTTGTACTGCTGGAGGAGCGTGACGGTCTCCGGATCGCCGGGGTCCGCCTGGTAGGCCTTGAGCAGGTTGCCGCGGCCGGTGTCGGCCTCGCCGCCCTTGATCTGCAGCACGCCCGCCATGCGCAGGGCGGCCTTGTCCTCCGGCTGGACCTGGAGGGCGCCCATCACCTCTTCGAGCGCCTTCTTGTCCTTGTTCTGCGCCGCGTAGACGCGGGCCAGCAAGAGGCGGGGATCGGCCGCGGTCGGGTGCGCCTTGACGCCCTTCTTGCAGACGACCATCGCCTCCATGAAGCGACCCAGGTCGAGGTACGCCTCCGCCAGGGGCTTGTAGGCATCCGACGAGGGGTCGGAAGCGAACGAATGCTCAAGCTTCGCGAGCTCGGTGGGGCTCAACGTCTTCGATGGGGAGGTGGACATGAACCAGAAGGTGCCCGGAATGGCCGGGAAGGATGCGGTACCGGAAGGCGGTTTTTATGGCATCCACAGTGCGGCACGTCAATCGCAGGGTTGGGGCCGGAAACGAGCTGCTTGACAGCAAGGTGAGGCTCCGGTACTAGCCCACTCACTTCTCGGGACCCAACGCCCGCGAGGCGCAGCAGGCAGCAAGCAGTCCCCATGTGGGGGTGTAGCTCAGTTGGGAGAGCGTCGCGTTCGCAATGCGAAGGTCGTCGGTTCGATCCCGTCCACCTCCACCATGAAAAACCGAAGGGCCTCACGGGAAACCGTGAGGCCCTTTGCATTTCAGGCCATTGGCGAATTGCAAAGGCTTCCGGCTTTGTTATCCGGGGCCGATGACCGACCCGTCCGCCTCCCTGTCGTTCTTCGCCCGCTTCTGGCTCGCCTGGCTGTGCTTCTGGCGCTGCCTCGTGTCCCGCGAATTCGCGCAGGCCGTGCTGCCGACCAGCCGCGCCTATGACGCCGGCCAGCTCAAGGATCTCCCGTCCGGGGACACGCAGGCCCCACCGCCGGTGAAGGCGCCCGTCGTCCAGGCGCCCGTGGCGCCCGCCCCCCTGCCCCCCGAGCGCGAGCACGCCAGCGCCCTGTCGCTGTTGGCCATGCTCCAGCGCGAGGGCCGCTTCCTGGACTTCGTGCAGGAGAACGTCGCGGCCTTCCCGGACGCGGACGTGGGCGCGGCGGCCCGCATCGTCCATGAGGGCTGCCGCAAGGTGGTGCACCAGTACCTGACGCTCCAGCCGGTGCTGCCGCAGGGCGAGGGCGACAAGGTGACGGTGCCGCCGGGCTTCGACGCGCAGCGCATCCGGCTGACCGGCAACGTCGCCGGTGAGCCTCCTTATGGCGGCACGCTCCGGCACCACGGCTGGGTGACCACGGAGGTGAAGTTCCCGACCGTCAGCCCCGCCATGGAGCCGCGCGTGCTGGCGCCGGCGGAGGTCGAGCTCGCCTGACGCCCGCCCGGGCAGCAGGCGGCGCAGCTTTCGCAGTCCCCTTCCCTTCGAGGAACCACAAGGCCCCTTCCCGGGGTTTCCGACCGATATGGCCCGATACGCAATCGGCATCGACCTGGGCACCACGCACTCCGCGGTGTCCTACTTCAACCTCGAGGACGGCAAGCCGCGCGGCCCCTCGCAGTCCATGCTGCCCGTGCCGCAGGTGACGGCGCCCGGCACCGTGGAAGCGCGCCCGCTGCTCCCCTCCTTCCTCTATCTCCCCAGCGCGCAGGAGTTCCCGGAGGGCAGCCTCGGGCTGCCGTGGAGCCAGGAGCCGGGCGTCATCGTGGGTGACTTCGCCCGCTCGCACGGGGCGAAGGTGCCCACGCGGCTGGTGTCGTCCGCGAAGAGCTGGCTGTCGCATCCGGGCGTGGACCGGCGCTCGGCGCTCCTGCCCTGGCAGGCGCCGCCGGAGGTGCAGCGCGTGTCGCCGCTGGATGCGTCCGCGGGCTACCTGCGCCACCTGAAGGAGGCGTGGGACCACACCTTCGCCCGCGCGCAGGAGGAGTCCGGCAACGCGCTGTCGAAGCAGGAGGTCATCGTCACCGTCCCGGCGTCCTTCGACGCGGCGGCGCGCGACCTGACCCTGGAGGCCGCGAAGGCGGCGGGCCTGGAGCACATCACCCTGTTGGAGGAGCCGCAGGCCGCGCTGTACGCGTGGCTGGAGGCGATGGGGGAGAACTTCCGCAGGCAGGTGCAGCCCGGCGAAGTCATCCTCGTGGTGGACGTGGGCGGCGGCACGTCCGACTTCTCCGTCATCACCGTGAAGGACCGCGAGGGCGACCTGGAGCTTCTGCGGGTGGCGGTGGGCGACCACATCCTGTTGGGCGGCGACAACATGGACCTCGCCCTGGCGCACACGCTCAACCAGCGGATGGCCGCGGACGGGCGCAAGCTGGACGCGTGGCAGTTCAACGGCCTCACCTACGGGTGCCGGCAGGCGAAGGAGACGCTGTACGCGGACCCTTCCGTGGACCGGGTGCCCATCGCGATTCCGGGCCGGGGCTCGTCGCTCATCGGCGGCACGCTGCGCACGGAGCTGACGCGCGAGGAGCTGGACCGCGTCCTCACGGACGGCTTCTTCCCGGTGACGCAGGTGGCGGACCTGCCGCGCACCGCCCGGCGCACGGGCCTGGCGCAGATGGCGCTGCCGTACGCGCAGGACCCGGCGGTGACGAAGC
This sequence comes from Corallococcus sp. CA049B, assembly GCF_003611685.1. Classification (NCBI taxonomy): domain Bacteria; kingdom Pseudomonadati; phylum Myxococcota; class Myxococcia; order Myxococcales; family Myxococcaceae; genus Corallococcus; species Corallococcus sp. CA049B. The sequence goes on from NZ_RAWC01000301.1 coordinate 2,672, forward strand.
ACCTGGCGGCCTTCCTCACCCGGCAGGCGCAGGCGCTGGCGGCCAGCGCGGACTCGCCGGTGGACGTGACGGGCAAGGGCTTCCTGCACCCCACCGCGGTGCTCTTCAACGGCGGCGTCTTCAAGGCCGGGCCGCTGAAGGGCCGCGTGATGGAGGTCCTCAACCAGTGGCTCGCCGCGGAAGGGGCGCCCCCGGCGAAGGAGCTGGAGGGCGCGGACCTGGACCTCGCGGTGGCCCGCGGCGCGGCGTACTACGGCTGGGTGCGTCAGGGGCACGGCCTGCGCATCCGCGGCGGCACGGCGCGCGCCTACTACGTGGGCGTGGAGACGGCGATGCCTGCGGTGCCGGGCATGGAGCCGCCGGTGAAGGCGCTGTGCGTGGCGCCCTTCGGCATGGAGGAAGGGACGCAGGCGGACGTGCCGCCCCAGGAGTTCGGACTCGTCACCGGCGAGCCCACCAGCTTCCGCTTCTTCGCGTCGTCCGTGCGGCGCGATGACCGCGTGGGCGAGATGCTGGAGGACGTGGAGTCGGAGCTGGCGTCCGGGGGGCTGGAGGAGGTGGCGCCAATTGAAACGACGCTGCCCGGACAGGCCACGCCCTTTGGCGACCTGACGCCGGTGAACCTCCAGGCGGCGGTGACGGAGGTGGGCACGCTGGAGCTGCGGTGCCTGGAGAAGAACGGCTCCGGACGCTGGAAGCTGGAGCTCAACGTACGCATGAAGGAGTAGAAGGGGCCCCGCACACCGGAGGCGTATGCGAATCGTCGGCATCGACCTGGGCACCACCCATTGCGCGGTGGCATCCGTGGATCCAGGCAAGGGCTCGGGGGCACCCGTCGAGGACTTCCCCCTGCCCCAGCTCGTCCGCCAGGGCGAAGTGGCCCCCCGCGCCCTCCTGCCGTCCACCGTCTACGTCCCCGCCGGCCACGAGCTGGCCCCGGAGGTGCTGCGCCTGCCCTGGGGTGATGATGGCGGGCCGTACGTCGTAGGCGAGCTGGCCCGCTGGCAGGGCGCGCGCGTGCCGGGCCGGCTGGTGGCCTCCGCCAAGAGCTGGCTGTGCCACCCGGGCGTGGACCGCTCCGCGCCCATCCTCCCGTGGGGCGCGCCCGCGGACGTGCAGAAGCTGTCCCCGGTGGACGCGTCCGCCCTGCTGCTCACGCACATGGCCCGGGCGTGGGACTTCGCGCACCCGGACGAGCCCCTGGCGAAGCAGGAGGTGGTCATCACCGTCCCCGCTTCGTTCGACGAGGCGGCGCGCGCCCTCACGGTGAGCGCGGCGCGCAAGGCAGGGCTGGAGAAGTTCACGCTGCTGGAGGAGCCGCAGGCGGCCTTCTACGACTACACCGCGCGCCACCGCGCGGACCTGGAGCAGACGCTGTCCCAGGTGCGGCTGGTGCTGGTGGTGGACGTGGGCGGCGGCACCACGGACTTCACGCTGGTGCACGCGGGCGTGTCGCCGGAAGGGCCCATGCTGCGGCGCCTGGCCGTCGGTGATCACCTGATGCTGGGCGGCGACAACATGGACGCCGCGCTCGCCCGGCGCATGGAGGAGAAGCTCACCCAGAACGGCCGGCGCCTGTCCGCGACGCAGTGGACGCAGGCCATCCAGGCCGCGCGCACCGCCAAGGAGGAGCTGCTGGGGCGCGCGCCGCCGGAGAAGTACGGCGTGTCGCTCATCGGCGAGGGCAGCCGGCTCTTGGGCGGCACGCTGTCCACGGAGCTGGGCCGCGACGAGGCGCACGCGCTGGTGCTGGACGGCTTCTTCCCGCTGTCCCCGCCCGCAGACCGGCCCCGGCGCGCGGCGCGCATGGCGCTCCAGGAATTGGGCCTGCCGTACGTGCAGGACCCGGCCGTCACGCGGCACCTGGCGGCCTTCCTCGCGCAGCACGCGGCGGCGGGCTTCGCGGCGCTGGGCGAGACGCCGTCGCACGAAGGCGCCCTGCCCCGCCCGGACGCCATCCTGCTGAATGGCGGCGTCTTCAACTCGCCCCAGATTTCGGCGCGGCTGGTGGACGCGCTGTCCGCGTGGTGGCCGCAGGCGCCGCGCATCCCGCTGCTGAAGCACGAGTCGCTGGAGCTCGCGGTGGCGCGGGGCGCGGCGTACTACGGGCTGGTGCGGCGCGGGCACGGCCTGCGCATCGGCGGTGGCGCGGCGCGCGCGTACTACGTGGGCCTGCAGCGCGGCCCGGACAGCGCGGAGCAGCCCACGCTGTGCCTCATTCCCCGCGGCTTCGAGGAGGGCCAGAAGGTGGACCTGGGCGAGCGCCCCTTCACGCTCACCCTGGGCCGGCCGGTGCAGTTCGCGCTCTACTCCACGACGAGCGACCGCATCGACAAGCCGGGGGACCTGGTGCCGCTGGCGGAGGACCTGAAGCCGCTGCCGCCCATCCACACGCTGCTCAAGGGCGCGTCCGGAAAGGTCAGCGAGGTGCCGGTGCACCTGCAGGCCGCGCTCACGGAGATTGGCACGCTGGAGCTGTTCTGCGTGTCGGACGTCGCGGACGAGCGCTGGCGCCTGGAGTTCGAGCTGCGCGGCACCGGCGGCTCGCACGAGCTGACCGTCACCGAGTCCATGCCCGCGCGCTTCGCCGAGGCGAAGGACAACGTGGAGCGCGTCTACGGCAACAAGCCGCTGCCCCTGGGCCCCAAGGACGTGAAGCAGCTGTCGCGCACGCTGGAGAAGGTGCTGGGCCCGCGCGAGACGTGGCGCGTGCCCGTGCTGCGCGAGCTGTGGAGCACGCTGTACGCGGGCGCGAGCAAGCGCCGCCGCACGGATGACCACGAGCGCGTCTTCTACAGCCTCACCGGGTTCTGCCTGCGCCCCGGCTTCGGCTACCCGCTGGACGGCTGGCGCGCGGAGCAGACCTTCAGCCTCTTCGACGCGCTGGTGCAGCACCACACGGACAAGTCGGTGTGGACGGAGTTCTGGGTGATGTGGCGCCGCATCGCCGGCGGCCTCACGGAAGGACAGCAGCAGAAGCTGTACGGCTACCTCCAGCCGCACCTGGCCCGGCGCGTGCCGCCGGACGCGCCCACGCAGGGCGGCAAGCTGAAGGGCATCCAGCCGGAGGGGTTGGACGAGATGATCCGCACCGCCGCCTCGCTGGAGCACCTGGCGCCGGGCGACAAGGCGGAGGTGGGCCGGTGGATCGCCGCGCGGCTGAAGGCCGAGTCCCGCTCCGGCGGTCCGTGGGCGTGGGCCCTGGGCCGGCTGGGCGCGCGCGTGCCGCTGTACGGCAGCAGCCACAAGGTCGTGGACGTGGAGACGGCGGAGGCGTGGCTGGAGCTGCTCCTGTCTCTGGACCTGCGCAAGGTGGATGGCGCCCCCTTCGCCGCCGCCCAGCTCGCGCGCCTCACCGGCGACCGCACGCGAGATCTGGATCCGGCGCTGCGCGAGCGCACGGCCCAGGCGCTGGTGGCCGCGAAGGCCGCCGACACCTGGGTGCGGATGGTGCGCGAGGTCGTGGCGCTGGAGGCCGCGGACGAAGCCCGGGCGCTCGGCGACACGCTGCCGGCGGGCCTGCGGCTGTCCTGACGAACGGAGGCTTTCGGGCATGGCCGTCACATGCGGGGCGCGAACCGTGCGCGCCCCAGCAGGGCGGATCATCCCGGGCGGTGGCTCAGACCAGGGGGGTGGCCGTCGCGTCGGTCGCGACCGGGGCGTCGACGAGCGTCGGAGCCACGGGCGCGGCGTCGAGCGGCACGGCGGCGACGACCTGGAGCACGGGCTCCGTGGCGGCGACGGCGGGCACCTGGACGGTGGCGGCCTGGGACTCGTCCTTCTTCGGCTTCTTCGTGCCCGCGCCCGAGCGGCAGCCCCGGCACCACGGCTGGTTGCGGATGGCGCCGTCCGCCATCTTCCGCAGCCCGAACTGCGCCAGCGGCTTGAGCGTCTTGCACTTCAGACACATCAGGGAGATCAACACCTCGTGGCCGTCGGCGTCGTAGACGGAGGACTTGCGCCGCTTGCGCGGCTGGCCCGGCTCGCGCGCCTCTTTCTTCTCGGGCACGGCGGGGACCATCATCGGGGTCACTTTGTAGAGCATCTCTTCTGTCCCTCCCACGCACGGGCTCCAACCTGCTCGCGCTGGCTCGGGGCCGCGCCTGCAAGGGAGCTCGCGTGCCCTAGAGTAGGGAGGTTTCCCGCCGTTGGAAACTGATCCCAGGCCGAAAATTCGGCCCTGGCCGCCTTGTGCTGATCTTCCGCTGGGTTGCACCGCGATCCAGCCCCAGCGGATCAGCGCGGAGGGAAAATTTCCAACGCCGGGCGCGCTTTTTTCAGGGCTTCACGTCCGCGCAGGGCCCCGCCGGCTTCACCAGGTGCACGCGCCCCAGCGCCGGGGGCTTCAGCGCGTTGCCGTGGGCGCGGCCGTACGCGGTGAGCACCTCGCGCAGGTCCTGCGCCTGCAACAGGTTGATACGTTCCCGTGGCAGCGTGGACGTCAGGGGCCCCACCCCGTCACCGCCGCGCAGCAGGAAGTCCGGCACCGCGACCCGGTAGGTCGCCTTCGCCTTCAGCGGCTTGCCTCCCGGCAGCGTCACGCCCTGGAAGCGCTCCGGGCCCGGGCACGCGCCCAGCGTCACCTCCAGCCCGGACACCGCGAAGACGCCCTTGCGGCCGCCGTAGGCCAGCGACAGGAAGCGGCGCAGCTCGTCCGCGCTCAGCTCCAGCACCGCGAGCGTGTTGTCGAAGGGCAGGATTTCATAGAGCTTCCCGAAGGTGAGCGGCCCCTGCGGCAGGTCCGCCCGGATGCCGCCCGCGTTCATCACCGCCGCGTCGGAGCGGGCCGCCTCCCGCATCGCGTCCGCGATGAGGTTGCCCAGCGCGCTCTCGCCCTCGTAGACCTGGGGCATGCGGGCCTGGGTCTCCACGCCCACCGGGCGGCGCTGCTCCTCCTCCACGCGCGCCTCCGCGGGGGCCACCAGCGCCTCCACGCGAGCATCCGGCGCCACGGGCCTGCCCAGGAACGTGGCCGGCACCAGCCGCACGTCCTTCGCGTCCCGCAGCTTCAGCGGATCACAGGACTTCAGCGTGGCGTCCACGGCGCCGCACACCGGGATGGCGGCGTGGATGCGCGTGCGCTCGGGCAGCACGCGGTGGGTCGCCGGATCCACGAAGAGGTCCACCACGCCAAACGAGCGCGCCAGGCCCGTCGTCTCGATGACCGGCACGTCGCCGAAGAAGTGCCCCATGACCTGGTGCGTGTGGCCCGCCACCACCGCGTCCACCGCGCCCTTGGGCAGCGCCTCCAGCACCGCGTAGATTTCGCCGTCGTCGCGCTCGCACCCGGACGTGTCGCGCGGATTCTCCAGGTCCGTGCACTTGCCGCCCGCGTGCGCGACGGCGACCACCACCTCCGCGCCCTGCTCGCGCAGCGACTTCGCGGCCTGCTTCGCGGCGTCGGCCAGGGACTCGAACTTCAGGCTCGCGACGTTCGCGGGGTTGGTCGTCTGCGGCGTCGAAAGCGTGGACAGGCCCAGCAGGCCCACCTTCACGCCCTTCACGGTGACGACGGTGGTGCCGTCGTTGCCCAGCCACGCCGGGGGCTGTCCGTCCTTCTCGCGCACGTTGGCGGACAGGAAGGGGAACTTCGCCTGCGCCACGCGGGCCTTGAGCGCGCCCAGCGGGTCCTCGTCCGGGCGCGTGGCCACGGGCCCCGGGCCCACCGGCCCGTAGTCGAACTCGTGGTTGCCGATGGCGACCGCCGTGTAGCCCAGCAGGTTGTACACGTCGACGACGATGGCGCCCTCGCCCAGGTTGGACGCCAGCGTCCCCTGGAACAGGTCGCCGCCGTCCACCAGCAGCACGCCGCCCGGGTTGTCCTCGCGCAGCCGCGCCACGTAGGACGCGAAGAGCGCCGCGCCCCCCTGCTCCACCTTCTGCCCGTCCGGCAGCGTGGCGCGGTGGGGCATCACCCAGCCGTGGAAGTCGTTGGTGCCCACCAGCGTGAGCCGCACGGGCTCGGCCGGGGCGGGCG
>NZ_RAWC01000302.1:0-8619 GCF_003611685.1 Corallococcus sp. CA049B
GGCGTGGTGGGAGATGCTCGTGGCCTTCTTCGTGGGCTTCGTCGCGGGGGCCATCCACTTCGGCACGCTGAAGTCGCATCGGGTGGACTTGCAGAAGAGCTTCCTCGCCGCGCTCCTGGGGTCGCTGGTGGCGCTCGGGCTCACGCTCCTGCTGCCGCCCTTCAACGCCGTGCGGGCGCTGTTCGGCGGGGTGGTGCTGCTGGTGCCGGCGATGGTGGTGACGCTGGGCTCGCTGGAGCTGGCCATGGAGTCGGTGGAGGCGGGCCTGCCCCGGCTGACTTATGGCCTCTTGCGCTTCCTGATGCTGGGCGTGGGCATCGCGGCGGCGGGGACATTGTGGCGCTTCGCCTGGCCGCTGCCGCCGCATGTCGAGTCGCACGCGCTGCCGCCGCTCCTGACGTTCCTCCTGATGGCGGTGGGCGGCGTGGCGCTGTCGGTGTGCATGTCGGGGCGGCCGCGCGACGTGGCGTGGATCGTGGGCGGGGTGCTGCTCGCCTACGGGACGCAGGTCCTGACGAAGCTGCTGCTCGGGGACCGGGGCAGCCCGCTGCTGGCCGCGTTCGTGCTGGGCGTCGCGGGGCTGCTCTACGGGCGCAAGGGGGACCGGATGTCCATGACGGTCATCCTGCCGGGGATGTTGCAACTGGCGCCGGGCTTCATCGGCACGGAGGCCATCGTCGCGCTGCTCGGCGCGGGCACCCCGGGCGCGGAGGACGCCCGCCTGTTCAACGTGATGCTGGTGGCGCTCCAGCTGGTGCTGGGGCTGGTGTTCGCCACGGTGGTGGTGCCGCCTCGCATCCCCGTGGACCGCGACGCTCCCGCGTCCCCACCCGCCAGCGGGTGAGGGCGAGAGCCGGCGCTCAGAAGCCAATCGCCGGAAGTGGCGGCCAAGGCCCGCCGTCCAGGGCCTGCTCCAGCGCTTCCGCGTAACGGCGCGGGAGTGCCGGCTCCGGGATGCTCCGCTCCGAAATGGCCAGGATGGCGTGGAGCCGCTCCCGCGCCGCGCGCCGATCTTCGTCCTCCCGTGCGCGCTGGGCCACGGAGGCCGCCAGCCGCAGGAGCCGGAGCACCACCGCGGGCTCGGCGGCGCCGTAGCGGAGGATCTGATCCGTGGCCAGCGCCAGGTAGTCCCGCAGCGTGGGGCCGTGCAGGAACACGCGAGGCGTCCCCGCGGCATCCGCCAGCACGCGGGGCCCCAGGCGCATCCGGCTGAGCCCGCACAGGAGGAACGTCAGCTGGTCCAGCGCCTCCACCGCGGTGTACGGATCATTGATCCCCGGCGAGAGCGCCTTGATGGCCACATCCACCAGCTGGCGCACCCCCAGCGCGAGGTCCCGGTCCGCGTCCCGCCAGCGGTCCAGGTGGATGGCGCGGCACACGCGCGACTCGCTGGACTCGTGCCCCGCGGAAGCACGCGCCTCCACTTCCATCCAGCCCATCTGCTCGCCGTGAATCACCGGCTCCCCCACGGCCCGCTCCAGGTGGATGGTGAGCTGATGCGCCGTCGCCACCTCCAGGAGGGCCCCCGCGTCGACGGAGGCGATGAAGCCGTCCGCCCGGGCGCGAAGCGGCCAGACCGTCCCCGGAGAATCCCCGCGGGCGCGGACCGGGACCGCCGCGTCGACGTCCGCTGCCCGGAACCGCTCGAGCGTCCGGGCCGCGCCCAGCGTGTCCTGGCGCACCCGCCGGACCAGGTTCTCCACGCGCATGAGCTGGAGCGTCTGGAGCACCTGGAAGATGAGCGCGCCCTCGCAGACGATGAGCAGCAGCATGGCCAGCGCGAGCGCAGGGCGGGGCGCGCGCTCGAGCCCCGAGACGAAGCCGAACGCGTGCGTCGCCGCCAGGCAGAAGACGCTCGTGGCGACGAACACCGGGATGACCACGCGGATGCCCGCGCTGTGGAGAAACAGCCGCAAGAGGCGCGGCGAGTACTGCCCCGCGGCGCTCTGCACCACGAGCATGGACAGGGACAGCACGATGCTCAACGAGGTGAGGGCGATGCCCAGCACCGTGGAGAGCATGCTCCGCGCCTCGGTGGCCGTGGCCCGCCAGGCCACGCCTCCCAGCACCCCCGCCACCGGGAGCGGTCGCATCACGGTGAGGACGCCCAGCAGGGCTCCCAGCAGGGCTCCCAGCACGGGCGGAATCCACAGCTGGTGCCGGAGCCACCAGCGGAAGACAGGGGTCTCGCGGGGCCGCCGGGTGCTGGCTCGGGAGGGTCCCTGTGCGTCCGCCACGCGCGTCAGCTCCTAGGGGCGCACGATGCAGCGGAAGCCGATGTGGCTGGCGCCGCTGTCCACGGCCTGGGGCGAGCGCGCGGCGGGGCGGTAGCGGCGGCAGTAGTTGGGCGCGCACAGGTGGCTGCCGCCCTTGAGGACGCGGCGAGGAATGGTGATGGCGGGCGTCGAGGGGTCCTGGCTGTCCCGCGCGGTGGCGGGGCCGCGCGGGTTGACGGGGATGCAGCACGCCTTGCCTTTGTTGCCCTGGTGGCGCTCCTGGTACCAGTCGGTGGTCCATTCCCAGACGTTGCCGGCCATCTCATGCAGGCCGTATCCATTGGGCGGGAAGGCGCCGACGGGGCAGGTGCCTTCGTGGCCGTCCTCGCGGAGGTTCTGCCATGGGAAGTAGCCCTGCCAGGTGTTGGCCAGGTGCTCGCCGTTCGGGGTGAAGTCATTGCCCCAGCAGAACTCGTTGCGGTCCAGGCCGCCGCGAGCGGCGCGCTCCCACTCCGCCTCGGTGGGGAGCGCCTTGCCGGCCCAGGTGGCGTAGGCCTCCGCGTCCTCGAAGGCGATGTGGACGACGGGGTGGTCGCGGCGGTGCTTCACGGAGGAGCGGCGGCCTTCGGGGTGCTTCCAGCAGGCGTCGGGGACATAGCTCCACCAGTTGGCCACGTTGCCCAGGTCCACGGGCCCCCGGGCCTTCTGGAAGACGAGCGAGCCGGGGACGAGCGTCTGCGGTGTGGCGCCGGGATAGTCCGCGGGATTGAGCGGGCGCTGGGCGACGGTGACGTAGCCGGTGGCTTCGGCGAAGCGGGCGAACTGTTCGTTCGTCACGGTGAAGCGGTCCATCCAGAAGCCGGAGACGGTCACCTGATGCGCGGGGGCCTCTTCCGGATAGTGGTGGTCGGAGCCCATCCAGTACGTGCCACCGGGAATCCACACCATGTCCGGGAACGGAGCCCGGCCGGGGCGCGCGGCGGTGTCGGTGGGCTCCACGTCGGGCGTGGCGTCGAGGCTGTCATTCCGGTGCATGGCGGGAAGTCCTCCAACGGAGAACATCCGGCCCGGCGCGGGGAATGACACTCGCACCGGGGGCCGGGGAGGGTGTCGGGCAGTGGAGCAATGTGCGCTCCACGGCCCGACGACCCGGACGGCTAGTGGTGCGACTGCTGGAAGCGGTGGATGAACTGCTCCACCTCGTTGGCCAGGGTCATGACCTGGTCTCCGACGCCGGGCTCCTCATGCTGCTTGCGCGCCGCCGCCATCTTCTGTTTCACGCGCTCCTTCATCGGCCCGATGCTCAGGCTGCCCGGGGCCTGGCTGGGCAGGAACTCGATGAGGCTCTCCGCGAACTGCTTCACCAGCATCTGCGCCGGGACGAACGTGAACATGCGCTCGCCGTACCACTGGGTGTACAGGCCGGAGTGGGGGCCATACTCGAACGGGTCCGAGCGCAGGTTGATGAGGTAGGGCCACGCCGGGCTGAAGCGCTTGCCGCTGAACCACATGTCCGGGCCTTCACCGTCCTGGTAGCTGAAGATGATCTTCCAGTCCTTGTACCGGACCGCCGCCAGGTCGCCGCTGTCGAGCACGTAGATGAACTCGTTCCGGCGCCCCTCCTCCGTGCCCGCCAGGAGCCCCGTCTGGTCATACCCATCCAGGTAGACCCGGAAGGTCTTGGGCCCCGCCTTGTAGCCGCGCTTGCACTTCTCCACCAGGTCCGAGGGGCCGCCCGCCGCGGCCACCAGCGTGGGCATCCAGTCCTCGTGCGCGAAGATGTCGTTGATGACGCGCCCCGGCTCCACCACGCCCGGCCAGCGCACCAGGCACGGCACCCGCACGCCGCCCTCCCACGTCGAGCCCTTCTCCCCGCGGAACGGGCTGTTGCCGCCGTCCGGCCAGCCCATCTTCTCCACGCCGTTGTCGGTGGAGAAGACCACCAGGGTGTTGTCCGCGATGCCCAGCTCCTCCAGCTTGTCCAGCAGCACCCCGACGATGTCGTCCAGCTCCCGCATCGCGTCCGCGTAGAGGCCATAGCCCGTGACGTTCCGGTACTTCTCCTGGAGGAAGGTCCAGACGTGCGTGCGCGTGGTGTTGTGCCAGAGGAAGAACGGCTTGCCGTCCTTCACGGCGCGCTCCATGAAGTCCAGCGACCCCTCCAGGAACTCGCCGTCCACGGTCTCCATGCGCTTCCTGGTGAGCGGACCGGTGTCCTCGATGCGCTGGCTGCCCACCATGCCCCAGCGCGGGTCTTCGGTGACGTCCTTGCGGTTCGTGGCCCAGCTGTGCAGCACGCCGCGAGGCCCGAACTTCGCCTTGAAGGCCGGGTCCTTGGGGTAGTCCGGGCACTCCGGCTCGTTCTCCGCGTTGAGGTGGTAGAGGTTGCCGAAGAACTCGTCGAAGCCGTGGTTGGTGGGCAGGTAGGGATTGGAGTCGCCCAGGTGGTTCTTGCCGAACTGGCCGCAGGTGTAGCCCAGCGGCTTGAGCAGCTCCGCGATGGTGGGGTCGGAGTCCTGCAGGCCGTACTTCGCGCCCGGCATGCCAATGGTGGTGAGCCCCGTGCGAAGTGGGTTCATGCCGGTGATGAACGCCGCGCGGCCCGCGGTGCAGCTCTGCTGGCCATAGCAGTCCGTCATCATCGCGCCCTGCTTCGCGATGCGGTCGATGTTGGGCGTGCGGTAGCCCATCATCCCCTGGTTGTAGGCGCTGATGTTCCAGAAGCCGATGTCGTCTCCCCAGATGACCAGGATGTTGGGCTTCTGCTTCGCCTGCTTCCCATGTCCGTTGCCCGAGGTTTTCGCCTTGCTCGCCATGAACGACCTCCTGGTGACGAGGTGCCCACGCGAGCCGACGTGGGCCTCGTCCCGCGGGGCAGGGCCGGGGCCTCCGGCGCGGGGAGCGTCAGCCCATCAGCGCGAAGAGGTAGCAGATGAGCGTGAGCAGCAGGTTCGACACGGCGAACGTCACCGGATAGCCGATGGCCGGGATGATGCTGTTCGTGGCCTCCTGCGATGCACGCATGCCGGCGCTGTTGCACCGCGCCCCCGCGACGGCGCCCATCAGCACCGCGGTGTTCATCTTCATCACGTACTGGCCCACCGCCCACGCGAGGGTGGGCGGCACCAGCGCCGCGATGACGCCCACCACCAGGATGGGCACCAGCGTGCCCCCCGCGACCGCGCTCGCGACGCCCGCGCCCGCGTTGATGCCCAGGATGGCGATGAAGACGTTGAGGCCCAGGTCCTCCAGCAGCTCGCGCGAGGCCTCCGGGAAGGGGCCTCCGAACGCCGGGTTGTGCGTTCGCAGGATGCTCAGCCCGATGCTCACGATGAGCAGCCCCACCGCGGAGCCCAGGCTGAACTTCACCCCGCCCACCGGCACGGTGATGGCGCCCAGGAAGGCGCCCAGCGACAGGCCCAGGGCCAGGGTGATGATGTCCGTCACCAGGCTGGGCCGCACCAGGTGGCCCACGCGCTTCTGGAGCGCCTCCAGGCGCCGGCGGCTGCCCGTCACGCGCAGCACGTCACCCCGGCGGATGACCTCGTCCGGGTCGATGGGCAGCGCGTCCCCGGCGCGGAACATCGCGTTGAGGTAGAGGCCGTGGCCCTCCTCGCGGGCCAGCTCCCCCAGCGTGTGCCCGACGAGGTCCGCCTTGTGCGCGACGATCTCCACCGTCTCCACGCGCACGTCTCCCAGCGGTGAGTTCACCTCCGGCCCGATGCGCGTGGGCCCCTGCAACAGCAGCCCCACCGGGCCCGCCACGGCGACCTCGTCCCCCCGGTGCAGGACGAGCCCGTCCTCCGGCAGGTAGATGCGGCCCGCGTGAAGCACCCGCTCGATGCCCGCGCGCGGCGCCAGGTGCGCAAGCTGCGCCAGCGAGTGCCCGTCCACCTCCGGGCTCTCCACGCGGAACACCCGCACGTGCACGGACGCGTTGCCCCGGAGGAAGGACTCGGCGGTGCCGGGCAGGGGGGCCTGCTGCTCGCCCGCGAGCGCCTTCTCCATCGCCTTCGCATCCGCCGCCGCGTCCCGGCCGAAGGCCTTCGGCAACACCTTCACCATCACCGTGAAGATGACCATGCTGACGGAGTAGAGCAGCGCGTAGGACGTGGTCAGGTTCGCGCGGGCCTGCTCCAGCGTCGTGCCCGCGGGCAGCTTCACCGCGCCGCCGCCCAGCGCCGCCTGCGCCGCGCCGAAGCCCGGCGTGGCGGTGTTCGCGCCGGACAGGATGCCGGCCATGAGCCCCGGCCCCAGGTGGAAGACGAACTTCGCCAGGTACACCAGCAGCGCGGACGCCAGCGGCACCAGCAGCGACAGCAGCAGCAGGTGGCGGCCCTCGCGCTGGAGGCCGCCAATGAACTGCGGCCCCACCTTCATGCCGATGGCGAAGATGAAGAGGTTGAAGAACACCGTGCTGGTGAACTCCGGGATGGCGTAGGTGACGTGGAAGGCCTGGAAGGCCCAGAGGCTCACCACCATTCCCAGCAGCAGCGTGGCCGCGGTGGCGCCCAGGCCCACGCCCTTCACCTGCACCTTGCCCAGCGCGTAGCCTGCCGCGACGACGAGGAACAGCAGGATGAAGGGCTGGTGGCCCAGCGCCGCGAGCAGCCTGCCGAAGACGCCGTGTGGGGCCGGGGACGCGCCGGGCGCGGACGTGCCCTGGGCCAGCGCGACGGCCGCCAGCCCCAGGGCCGCGGCCCCCACGACGAGCACGGTGTGACGGGTGATGACTCGCATGGGGAACGCTCCCTCTTCGTCGTGGGTGCTCAGTGGTGGTAGCCGGACGCCTCTTGCTTCGACATGGGCGTGCCCACCGGGTGGCGGCGGAAGTGCTCGATGCTGGCCACCAGGTCGTGCACCAGCAGCGTGGCCAGGTCCCGGCTAACGCCGTGGCGCACCAGCACGCGCTGCACGACCAGGTCCTGGAGGTTGGCGGGCATGGGGTAGGCGGGCACCTGCCAGCCGCGCTCGCGCATCCGGTCCGCCAGGTCATAGAGCGTGAAGCCGGGGTTCACGCCGTCCTTCATCTTCCAGCACACGCCGGGCACGCCGCCCCGGCCGTCGTAGAGGATGTCGAAGAGGCCAATCTGCTCGATGGCCTTCGCCATGAAGTTCGCGGTGTCCGAGCACGCCTGCTGCACGCGCCGGTAGCCCTCCTTCCCCAGGCGCAGGAAGTTGTAGTACTGGATGACGATCTGCCCGCCCGGCCGTGAGAAGTTGAGCGCGAACGTCGGCATGTCCCCGCCCAGGTAGTCCACGCGGAACACCAGCTCGTCCGGCAGGTCGCGCTGGTCGCGCCACACCACCCAGCCGCAGCCCAGCGGCGTCAGGCCGAACTTGTGGCCGGAGGCGTTGATGGACTTCACCCGCTCCAGGCGGAAGTCCCACACCACGTCCTTGTGGATGAACGGCGCGAGGAAGCCTCCGCTCGCCGCGTCCACGTGGATGGGGATGTCCAGGCCCGTGCGCCGCTGGAGGTCGTCCAGCGCCTGCGCGATGGCCTGCACCGGTTCGTAGACGAGGTTGAAGGTGACGCCCAACGTGGGCACCACGCCGATGGTGTTCTCGTCGCAATACTTGAGCACCTCCTCCGGCGTCAGCGTCATCCGGCCGGGCGCGAGCGGCACCTGCCGCAGCTCCACGTCGAAGTAGCGCGCGAACTTGTGCCAGCAGATCTGCACCGGTCCGCAGATGAGGTTGGGCTTGTCCGTGGGCTTGCCTTCGGCCTCGCGGCGCTTGCGCCAGCGCCACTTCATGGCCAGGCCGCCCAGCATCGCGGCCTCGCTGGAGCCGGTGGTGGAGGTGCCGATGGAGTTGTTCACGTCCGGCGCGTGCCAGAGGTCGGCGAGCATGTTCACGCAGCGCGTTTCGATCTCCGCGGTCTGCGGGTACTCGTCCTTGTCGATCATGTTCTTGTCCAGGCACTCGTCCATCAGCCGGTGCACCTGGGGCTCGGCCCACGTCTGGCAGAAGGTGGCCAGGTTCTGCCGCGAGTTGCCGTCCAGCAGCAGCTCGTCGTGCACCACCGCGTAGGCGTGCTCCGCGCTGTGCTCGTCATCCGGGATGCGGAACTTGGGCATTGGGATGGACAGGTCCGGTGAGGCGTAGACGTCGTCGTTGATGCGGTCGCGGACTTCGTCCCTTCCATGCAGCGGCATGCGCGCTCCTTGGTGGTGGGTGGGCTTCCCCACTGGAAATGGGGCGCGCGCGCGCAGGGCGTCGACCTCCAGGGAGGGACGGCCAGCGGCACGGCCTCCCATTGCACCCGCCGGGCGTGCCTTGTGCGACAGGGGCCTGCGTCTCCAGGGTGAACCCACACAAGGGAGGACGGTCCATGGCGAAGGGAAGCTGGAGCAGGCAGGGGCGGGCGGCCGCGGCGCTCGTCTGCGCGGTGGGGCTC
>NZ_RAWC01000303.1:0-8584 GCF_003611685.1 Corallococcus sp. CA049B
GGGTCGTCGTGTCGCCTTCGGGGCTCGCGCCGCAGCCAAAAGCATGGAGCGCCAGCAGCAGCGCGCTGGACGTGAAGACAAATCGGTTCCGCATCAGGCAGGGGGTTTCCGTGCACGGGGGCCCTCGAGACGGGCAGCGGCCGCGACGCCTTCGCCGGCGGCCTCGTCACCCACGCTCCGTGCCCCCGGGCTCACGTGCCACGGGAGGTTCGGGCGCTCGGCTGGTCTCAATGGCCCGGTGAAAGCGTTCTCCAGCCAGGGACATTGCAAACCGCGGCGGAAGTGAACACTTCCCGTGGCCACAAGGGCCACCAGAGCCCCCGGCGGGACGCCTGCCTCCGGAGATACTTCCGTTTTTACGAAGTATCGCGCCTGGATTCTCTATTTGCCGAAGATAGCCAGGGCTCCTATCTGAGAGGGGTTGGCTCCCCGTGCCTTCCCCAGGTGAACGCCTTGGAATCATTCCAAACCATCGGCAGCCCCATCATGTGGGGCGGCTTCATCGCATTTGTCATCGCGATGCTCGCGCTGGACCTGGGTGTGTTCCACCGCAAGGCGCACACCGTGAGCTTCAAGGAGGCCGCTGGCTGGAGCGCGGTGTGGGTGAGCCTGTCGCTGGCGTTCAACGCCTTCCTGTGGTGGCGCTACGGCGCCGGGCCGGGCATGGAGTTCCTCACCGGCTACCTCATCGAGAAGTCGCTCTCCGTCGACAACATCTTCGTCTTCGTCGTCATCTTCTCCACGATGAAGGTCCCGGCCCTCTACCAGCACCGGGTCCTCTTCTGGGGCATCCTGAGCGCGCTGGTGCTGCGCGCGGTGATGATCTTCGCGGGCGTGGCGATGCTGGAGCGCTTCCACTGGCTCATCTACGTCTTCGGCGCCTTCCTCATCATCACGGGCGTGAAGCTCTTCATCCAGCGCAACCACGAGGAGCACCCGGAGGACGGCTGGCTGATGCGCACCGCCCGCCGCGTGATTCCCTCCACGCCGCACTTCGACGGGCAGCACTTCCTCACGGTGGAGAACGGCCGCAAGCTGGCGACTCCGCTGCTCATGGCGCTGATGCTGGTGGAGGCGTCCGACGTGCTCTTCGCGCTGGACTCCATCCCCGCCATCTTCGCGGTGACGCGCGACCCGTTCATCGTCTTCACGTCGAACATCTTCGCCATCCTGGGCCTGCGCTCGCTCTTCTTCCTGATGGCCGGGGCGATGGAGAAGTTCACCTACCTGAAGGTCGGCCTGTCCGGAGTGCTCGTCTTCGTGGGCGCGAAGATGGCGCTGGTGGACGTGGTGCACCTGTCCCCGGCCATCTCCCTGGGCGTCATCGCGCTGGTGCTGGGCGCCAGCATCGTGGCCTCGCTGGTGAAGGCCCGGAACACGCCGCCGCACGCGCCCAACGGTGAGCCGGCTTCGGACGTGAGCCGCGACACGGCGGCCCCCGCGAAGAGCTGACGCTCCCGCGGAACCAACATTTTTCCGGCTGTGGGTCCCATGGGGTGTGGGGCTCCGGGCCCGGGCCCTCGAAGTGCATGGGGGCTCGGGCCTCTTTTTTCAGTGAGCCCGCGACAGCTCCATGAACTCCAGCCAGGAGCGGATGGCGTCCTCGAACTCCTCCAGGGGCAGGTCCTGGGAGCGGCCGGGGATGGCCACCTCGCTGTGGATGGAGGCCCGGGCCCGGTTGAGTTCCAGGCTCCAGGTCTCCCCGGTGACGTCCCAGCGCTCCCGCCGTCCCTGCCGCAGTGACGCCAGCACGTTCAGCATCCCCTGCGCCCGGTTCGCATCCGGCCGCAGCTCCTGGGCGAGGTAGTCCGCCAGCACGTCGTCGGGCGGCAGGCCACTCACGACCGCCCGCCCCTGCTGATCCCACGTGAATCGCAATGTCCTGGGCACGGCCGTGAAGGTCGCACAGTCCGCGGATCGCCGGCCACGCCCCGCCCCCGCCGATTGCGCCGGAACCCGACACTGCGGCCCGGCCGCGTGCGGCAGCCAACGGGCGCCTCCGCCCCACGAACCACCGCGTGTTGGGAGCTGGAAAAGCGAAAGGCCGTGAGCCCCTGAGGACTCACGGCCTTGCTTTGAGTGGGCGCGGCAGGTTTCGAACCTGCGACCCCTGCCGTGTGAAGGCAGTGCTCTACCGCTGAGCTACGCGCCCTGCTGTCTGTGCCGCCCGCCGCGCCACCGCTGCGCAACGGACGCGGCGGTAAATGCCATTCGCCGCCGTGGGTGTCAACGCCTTTTCTAGGAGGATTCTTCCGCGAGCGCTTCCAGCTTCGCGTCCAGCTCGCGCAGGCGGCGCTTGAGGCCCGCGAGCTGCTTCCCCACGGCCTTGAAGTCCCCCTTCGGCGCGAAGTGCAGGGCCTTCATGACCTCTTCCTGCCCGCGGTCCAGGGCCTGCTTGCCGCGCTGGACCTTTCCAATGGCCTGGGCCACGGCCATGGCGCGCTTGTCGTCGGCCATGAGCTTCTCCATGGCCATGCTGGAGAGCCCCAGCGCCTGCTTCTTCAAGTCGTCCCGGATGCCCATGGTGGCGGTCCTCCTGGCCCTCAGGGGCCGTCGGGGAACTCGGTCTTCAGCGCAGCGAAGACGCGGTCGGCGATGCCCTTGTAGCGCATGCGTTCGATGAGCGGCTGCAGGTCCCCCCGCATGGAGATGCGGCGCTTGAGCACCGCCTCCACCGGGTCCAGCGTGCCCAGGAGCAGCTGCTTCCAGACGGAGTACGGCGCGCGGGCCAGGTACACCGGCTCCAGCTCGTCCAGGTCGTCCGGATCCGACAGCACGCGGGCCCGCTTGATGTCGCAGTCCCCGGGCTCCACGTGGATGACGAAGGACGTGTCCAGCTTGCCCTTCTCCGCCTCGATGACGGCCCCGAAGTCGCCCTTCCATCCCTTGCCGGCGATGGCGCACTCCGGATCTGCATTGGTGAGCCGGACGGCTTCGTCCAGCCATTCCTTCGACGGAAACTTCGGCATCGCGCCTCCCTACCCCCTACGGAAGATGCTCTTGATGCTGGAGAAGAGGCCGCGGTCATCGCTCGGCCCGCTGCTGCTCGACGGAGCAGCCGGCGTGTTGCGCGAGGCGACTTCCTGCAAGGCCTTCTTCAACTGCTCGGGCGTGTCGCGGGTGGCCAGATCCACCTTGCGCGACATGCCGCTCGCGTCCTCCACCTGCACCTGGAGGAGACACTCCTCGGTGAGGCGGAAGTCGATCTTCCGGCCCGCGGCGGCGGCCGGCACGCGGACGGTGCCCAGGTACTCGTTGTCCACCATCAGGTCGCTGTCGCCCTGGTAGATGTCCAGCTCGATGAACTGCGCGCCCGGCTGCGCCGGCGGCGGCAGGCGGAAGCTC
This sequence comes from Corallococcus sp. CA049B, assembly GCF_003611685.1. Classification (NCBI taxonomy): domain Bacteria; kingdom Pseudomonadati; phylum Myxococcota; class Myxococcia; order Myxococcales; family Myxococcaceae; genus Corallococcus; species Corallococcus sp. CA049B. The sequence continues at coordinate 3,346 of NZ_RAWC01000303.1, forward strand.
TTCACCATGGGGATCAGCGAGTTCTTCTCGATGATGCGCTTCACGCGGCCGTTGGGCATCGCGTAGCCAATGGGCATGGACAGCGCGTCCAGCAGCGTCACCGCGTCGATGCTGCCCAGCGAGTCGCCCAGCAGCGCGGCGCCCAGGGCCACGCACTCGTCCGGGTGCACGCCCTTGCGCGGGGCCTTGCCGAAGTGGGCCTGGATCTTCTGCTGCACCAGCGGCATGCGGCTCTGGCCGCCCACCAGGATGATCTCGTCGATCTCCGAGCGGCTGATGCCCTTCTCCGCGAGCACCCGGTCGCAGATGTCGAAGGTGCGGTCCACCAGGTCGCCGGTGAGGTTGTTGAGGTAGTCGCGGGTCAGCGGGATGCGCAGATCCAACGGCTTGCCCTTGCGCTCCTCGATGTAGGGCAGGTCGATGACGACGTTCGGGATGAGCGTCAGGTCGATCTTCGCCGCCTCGGCGGCGTTCTTGATGCGCTGGAGGGCGATGGGGCTCCCGGTCAGGTCGACCTTGGTCTCGTCGCGGAAGCGCTCCAGCACGTACTCCATGATGCGGTTGTCGAAGTCCGCGCCGCCCAGGAAGGAGTCGCCGCCCGTGGCCAGCACCTCGAAGACGTTGCCGGCCAGGTGCAGCACGCTGACGTCGAAGGTGCCGCCGCCCAGGTCATAGACGAGGACCTTCTGATCCAGGCCCCGGTTGAACCCGTAGGCCAGCGCCGCGGCGGTGGGCTCGTTGACGATGCGCTTCACGTCGAAGCCGGCCAGCCGCCCGGCCTCCTTCACCGCGTTGCGCTGGTTGTCGTTGTAGTACGCGGGGACGGAGATGACGGCCGCGTCGATGGGGCCGCCCAGGAACTGCTCCGCGATGGTCTTCAGCTGCGACAGCACGAAGCTGGAGACCTGCGGCAGCGTGTAGAGCTTGCCGCCCAGGGTGACGGCGGTGTCCCCGTTGGAGTCCTCGACGATGTCGTAGGGGAAGTACCCCTTGAGGTCCTCCACCGCCTTCGAATGGTACTTGCGGCCGATCAGGCGCTTGGTGCCCCAGAGCGTGTTCTTGGGGTTGGTCACCATCTGATCCTTGGCGACGCCGCCGACCAGCAGGTCGTTCTTGGCGGACAGCGCGACCACGGAGGGCAGGATGAGGTTGCCGCGGTCCGTGGGGACGATCTTCGGGATGCGGTTGCGCACGGACGCCACCAGGGTGTTGGTGGTGCCCAGGTCAATCCCGACGATGCGAGGTCTGTCCGCCATGAAGGTCAACGTGCACGGCTCAGGGGGAGGCCGCGCCCGTCCTCACTCTCTAGCACGTCGAGGCGGCGCGTGCGCGTTTCTAGGCGGACGCTTCTTCCCTGACTGTAGTTCTGGCCAGCCTGCCCACCAGGGGGGCTGATTCCAGGGCCGGCCTACAGCTCCCGGTCGGGATCCGGCCCCAGGTCGCGCAGGCGGATCGGCCCGTCGGGCTCCGGGGGCGGGTGCGTCTCACACACCGCGTCAGGCCCCACCGGCAGCTCGGCCAGGAAGCGGGACGGGGTGAGCAGCAGCCGTCCGTCCTCCCGGGGCAGCGAGGTGTGGGGGTACACGAGCCACAGCGCCTCCCGGGCCCGGGTGACGGCGACATAGAAGAGGCGGCGCTCCTCCTCCTCGTTCTCCGGGTCCCGCGTGGCGAGCGACAGGGGGAATCTCCCGTCGGTGAGCCCCAGCACGAAGACGGTCCGCCACTCCAGCCCCTTGGCCTGGTGGACCGTGGTGAGGGTGAGCACGTCGTCCGGGGCCTCGCCGTCGCCCTCCAGGGCGGCCCGGGCGGAGAACTCGGCCACCAGGGCGATGGCGGACAGGAAGCGGGGCACGTCCTCGAAGCGGCCGGCGAACTCCTGGAGCTGGCGCAGATCCTCCGCGCGGGGGTCCGCCCCGTCCGGGGTGGCCGGGGGCTCGCGCGCCGCCAGCACCTCCGCGAGCAGCGCGCCGGGGCTCCGGGGCCTCCGGGGCTCCCGGGGCTCGGTGCCGGACAGGGTGGTCATCAGGGCCTGGAAGCGCTGGAAGCCGGCCTGCGCCTTTTTCGGTACGAGGGCCTGGACGTCCGGGTGGGCCAGCGCGTCCGCGAGGGACAGCTCCGGGGGCAGCGCGGCCAGGGCGGTCCACAGGTGCTCCGTGCTGGCGGTGCCCACGCCGGAGAGCCGCCGCGCGAGCCGCTTGAAGGCCAGCTCGTCGTTCCGGTGGTGCGCCCATCGCAGGTGGGCGAGCGCGTCCTTCACGTGGGCCTGCTCGAAGAAGCGCACCCCGGAGCGCACGCGGAATGGAATCCCGTGGCGCGTCAGCTCCAGTTGGAGCTCCAGCGAGTGCAGGTGGGCGCGGTACAGCACCGCCATGGACTCCAGGCGCTCCCCCCGGGCGCGCAGCTCCAGGACGCGCTCGGCGACGAAGGCGGCCTGGGCCTTCACGTCGCGGGTGGGCACCACCTGGGGCACGGGGCCGGGGGCGCCGTCGGACACGAGCGCCTTGGGGAACTGGCGGGTGTTGCGCGCGATGACGGCGTTGGCCAGCCGCAGCACCTGGGGCGTGGAGCGGTAGTTGCGCGTGAGCGGGTAGATGCCGCAGCCGGGGTAGCGCTGGGGGAAGTCGATGATGTTGGTGAACTCCGCGCCCCGGAAGCTGTAGATGGACTGGCAGTCGTCGCCCACGACGGTGAGGTTCTTGCGCTCGCCCACGAGCAGGTCCACGAGGTCGCCCTGGAGGCGGTTCGTGTCCTGGTACTCGTCCACGAGCACGCCCTGGAAGCGCCCGGTGAGCTCCGCGCGGATGGACGGGTGGTCCTCCAGCAGCCGCTTCAGGTGCGCCAGCAGGTCGTCGTAGTCCATCAGGTGCAGCTGCGCCTTGCGCTGCTGGAAGCGGCGCGCGGTGGCGAACACCTCCGGAGCCACGGGCAGCATCTCCCTGCGCCGGTCCACCAGCACCTGCGACACGGGCTGCTGGAGGTTGGTGGCCAGGGAGACCAGGTCCAACAGCGCGTCCGGACGCGGGAAGCGCTTGTCGCTTCTCAGCTTCCGCTCCGCCAGGCACGTGGCCATCAGGTCGCGCGAGTCCTCGCGGTCCAACACCGTGAAGCCGGTGGAGAAGCCCAGCGCGCCTGCGTGCTGCCGCAGGAGCACGTGCGCCGCGTGGTGGAAGGTGCCTCCGAGCAGACTGCCCACGTCCGCGAAGCCGCCGGCCAGCTCCTCCACGCGGCGGATCATCTCGCGCGCGGCCTTGTTGGTGAACGTGAGCAGCAGCAGCGACGACGGCGGGACGCCCCGCTCCAGCATGCGCGCCACGCGGTACGTGAGCGTGCGCGTCTTGCCGGAGCCCGCCCCGGCGATCACGAGCACGGGCCCCTCCCCTGCTTCGACGGCCGCGCGCTGCTCGTCGTTGAGCGCGCCATCCAGGTCCAGACGGCGCGACGGCGCTCCGGAGGGGACGGCGTGGTTCAGCGGCAGGGGGGCGGCCATGGGGGGCTGGGACTCTAACCGCCGCCGTCGGGTCCGCCAGTCCGTCTCAGGGAGGGGTGGATCCAGCCAACCGGGAGGCCGCCGCGGCGCGGACCTCCGGGGAGGGATCGCGCTCGCGGGCCAGCTCCAGCAGCAGCGTGCCCACGGGCTTGGGCAGCTTCGCGCTCGACGCCTGCTGGAGCGCCTGGGTGCGCTCCTTCACGCCTTGCGACAGCCGCTCGGTGACCTGTTGATCAGCGCAGGTGCGCACACCGGGGTGCTGCTGGCGCAGGAGCAGCTCCGCGTCCGCGAGCTTCGCCTCGGCCAGACGCACGGCGTCCTGGGCGGTGCGCTCGAAGGTGGCCATGTCCTCGGGGAACTCCGTCTTCTCGTTGCGGACCCGCGCGATGGCCTGGGCCGCGAAGCGCGCGTCCACCACCGCCGCGCAGAGCTGACGCGCCGACGCCAGGGGCACCCCACCCTCCGCGGACACCAGCTCCTCGCGCGCGGTCGTCTGGGCCCACACCGCGAGCTGCCGGGCCGCCACCGCCGCGGAGAACGCCTGTTTGCGCTGCTCGCGCAGCTGCACCCAGCGCCAGAGCACCACCGGATCCGTGCCGCCGGACTCATAGACGCGCTGGTACTGGCTGGCGGCCTGCTCCAGCTGGCCGCTCAGGTCCAGGAGCGCCGCCACGGTGATGTAGAGCTCCGGGCTGCTGGCGCGCTCACGCAGGGACTCCAGCCGCACGGCGACTTCGTAGCCGGCCACGGGCGCGGGCAGCGCGGAGAGCACCGTGCGCAGCGACGACAGCGCGTTCTGGCGGATCAGCGGGTTGCGCGCCGTGCGCAGCGCCTCCAGCAGCGGATCCACCGCGCGCACGGAGACGTGCTGGCCCAGCTCCTCCGCCGCCTGCCAGCGGTCCAGCGGATCCGGCGCCACGAGCGCGCGCTTCAAATCCTCCAGGTCGCGCAGGTAGTGGCCCGCCTGCATCGCGCGGGCGGCGGGCTCGGTGCGGGAGAGGGCAACCTGCTCCTCGCGGGCGCGGGCCAGGCGCGCGGGGAAGCCGGTCAGCTTCGGCCCCAGCGGGTGGACCTTCACCTTCGCCTCGGCCTCGTCCACCAGCCCGGAGACGAGCAGCCCCTCCACCTCCAGCTCCAGCAGCTTGACGCGGACCTCCTCGCGGTGCGTGCCCGCGGGGAAGTCGCGCAGGTAGGCGAAGAGCTTCCCGGCGTCCCGGGCCTGGGCGAAGGACTCGTCGTCCAGCTTGCGCTCCAGCTCCTCGCGGCGCGCGCCGGCGGCCTCGCCCTGGAGGAGCTGGGACACGCGCTTGAGGTCCGTGGTCGTCTGGACGTCGCGCTCCTGGGCCGCCTGAAGCTTCGCGCGCGCCTCGTCGCGGTGGGCGCCGTCGGGGTGCTCGGCGAGGAACTGCCGCCACCCGGCCTCCGTGTCCGCCTCCTTCGCCGCGTTGAAGCGCAGGCCCTCCAGCAACGACTTCGCCCGCTGCAGCTGCGGCGCGTCCGGGTACGTCTCCAGGAAGCGCTTGTAGGCGATGACCGAGTGCAGCCGCTTCGCCTCGTCGAACTCCAGCCCCTCGATGCGCCCCTGGGCCGTGGTGGCCTCGGGATCCTCCGGGTTCTCGCGCAGGAAGTCCTGGTAGGCCTGCACGGTGTCCAGCTCGCTGGCCTTCTCGAAGGACATGTGCGTGCAGCCGGTGGCCAGGAGCACGAGGGCGAGGGCGCGTCGGAAGGTGGGCATCCCCTCCAGCAATACCC
>NZ_RAWC01000304.1:0-8448 GCF_003611685.1 Corallococcus sp. CA049B
GTGCGGGTGGGTGGGGCTGGCGCTGCTGATGTCCGCCTGCACGACCGTGGGGCCTGACTACCGGGGGCCGCCGCCGTCCGCGGTCGTCCATGCGCCCCAGGCCACCGGGGCGTTCCTGGGCGCGGCGGAGCCGCACTACTCGGCGGAGCCCGTCCCGGGCGAGTGGTGGCGGCTGTACGAGGACCCGGTGCTGGAGGGGTTGGTGCGGCAGGCGCTGAAGTCGAACGTGGACCTGCGGGTGGCGGCGGCGAACCTCGCGCGGTCACGGGCGGTGCTGGCGGAGGTCGCGGGCGCGCAGGTGCCTTCCTTTGGAGTGGACGCGTCGGTGGACGTGGGCAGGGCGCCGCCGGTCGGGCCGTCGGCGGCCTACGGCCTGGGCATCGACGTGTCGTATCAGCTGGACCTGTTCGGGCGGATCCGCCGGGGCATCGAGGCGGCGCGCGCGGACCTGGAGGCGGTCCAGGCCGCGCAGGACCTGACGCACATCACGGTGGCCGCGGAGACGACCCGGGCGTACGCGAGCGTCTGCTCGGTGGGCAACGAGGTGGTGGTGGCGCGCCACGTGCTGGCCCTGCAGGAGGAGAGCCTTGCGCGGACGCGGCGGCTCTTCGAGGCGGGGCGGGGGACGGCGCTGGACGTGAGCCGGGCGCGAGCGCAGGTGGAGGTGCTTCGCGCGAACATCCCCCCGCTGGTGGTGCTGCGGCGCATCGCGCTGCTGCGGCTGGCGGTGCTCAGCGGCAGGCCGCCCGCGGCGTTTCCTCCGGAGGTGGAGGCGTGTGAGACGCCGCCACGGCTGGCTTCACCCATCCCGGTGGGGGATGGCGCCGCGCTGCTGCGCAGGCGTCCGGATGTCCGGCAGGCGGAGCGGACGCTGGCGGCGGCGACCGCGCGCATCGGCGTGGAGACGGCGGACCTCTATCCCACGGTGAGCTTCGGGGCGTCCGCGGGGTCCGGAGGCCTGCTGAGCTCCTTCGGGCAGGAGAGCACGCTGCGCTGGAGCGTGGGGCCGCTGCTGTCCTGGACGTTTCCGAACACCCGCGTCGCCAGGGCTCGCATCGCGCAGGCGGACGCGGTCGCGCAAGCGGCGCTCGCCCAGTTCGACGGCGTGGTGCTCAACGCGCTGCTGGAGACGGAGAGCAGCCTGACGCAGTACACGCAGGAACTGGAGCGCGTCGCGGCGCTCACGGCCGCCCGGGACTTCAGCGCCGAGGCCGCGCGCGAGGCCGACGCGCTCTACCGGGGAGGGCGGGAGAGCTTCCTGGGCGTGCTCGACGCGGAGCGCACCCGGGCCGACGCCGAGGCCTCGCTGGCCTCCGCGCAGACCCAGTTGGTGGCGGATCAGATCGCCCTGTTCCTGTCGCTGGGCGGGGGATGGGAGGAACCGCCGCCCGCGGGGGGACGGTAGGATGGGAGCGGATGCGCTTCTTCCTGACCCTCCCGGACGGCCGTTCCTTCGCGCTGGAGAAGCCCGTGGTGTCCGTGGGCTCCGAGCCCGCCTGCGACGTCGTCCTCTCCGCGTCCGGCGTGAAGGGCAGCCACGCCCTGGTGTTCCGTGACGCGCGCGGGTGGACGGTGTCCGCCGCCAGCGCGGACTGTGACGTCCGGGTTCGTGGCAAGCGGGTGGAGCTGGCGCCGCTGGAGCCGGGGGAGTCCTTCAGCGTGGGCAGGGCCTCGCTCACGCTGACGGCTTCGGAGGCGCCGGTCCGGGTGGAGCCTTCCTCGACGCCGTCCCGCCTGCTGGGCGTGCTGACGGACTTCGCTTCACGGCTGCTCGTGCAGCGCCCTTCGTCGGAGCTGCTGGAGGCGGCGCTGCGGGGCATCGCGGACGTCACCTCCGCGGACGTGGGGTTCCTCGTGTCGGTGGAGGGGGACCGGCGGCAGGTGCTGGCGGCCACCGGCTCCGTGCCGGCTTCGGCGGTGGTGGACAGCCTGGTGGATCAGGTCGTGGGCTCGGGGGCGCCGGTGCTGGTGCCGGACGTCGCGGCGGAGGCGGCGCTGGCGGAGGCTCCCAGTGTCCTGGCGTTGCGGCTGACGTCCGCCCTCGTGCTGCCGCTTCGCGCGGGCTCCGCGCCGCTGTGCGCGGTGTACCTGGGCCGGCGCCTGGGCAGCCCTCCGTTCTCGGCGCGCGAGCTGGAGGAGGCCATGGCGTTGTCGTCGCTCGCGGCGCTGCTGCTGGCCACGTCGCGGGAGCTGACGGAGCTGCGCGCCCAGGTGGACAGCCTCACGCAGCGCATCGCCGCGGCGACGTTCGAAGGGCTCATCGGTGAGTCCCCGGCCATGCGCGTCCTCTACCGGCAGGTGGAGCGCCTGGGGCCCACGTCCCTGCAGGTTCTCATCCAGGGGGAGACGGGCACGGGGAAGGAGGAGGTGGCCCGCGCGCTTCACCGGCGGAGCGGCCGGCGCGGACGGCTGGTGGCCATCAACTGCGCGGCGCTTCCGGAGTCGCTCATCGAGCGGGAGCTGTTCGGCCACGTCCGCGGGGCGTTCTCCGGCGCGACCTCCGACCGCGCGGGGCTGGTGGAGGCGGCGGATGGGGGCACGCTCTTCCTGGATGAGATTGGAGACATGCCGCTGTCGCTCCAGTCGCGCCTGCTGCGCGTCGTCCAGGAGCACGAGGTGACGCGGCTGGGCGAGCACCGTCCTCGCAGGGTCGACATGCGGGTCGTCGCCGCCACGCATCAGCCGTTGAAGGCGCTTGTCGCGCGGGGGGCCTTCCGCGAGGACCTCCTCTTCCGCCTGGACGAGGTGCGCCTGGAGGTGCCCGCGCTGCGGGAGCGCGGAGACGACGTGCTGCTCATCGCGCACCATGTCCTGAAGCAGCAGGGGGCCCGGGCGCGGGGCTTCACGCAGAAGGCGGCGGAGGCCCTGCGCGGTCATCCCTTCCCGGGCAACGTCCGGGAGCTCGTGTCCCGCGTGCGGCGCGCGGCCATCCTGGCGTCAGGGGAGCTCATCGGCGTCGAGGACCTGGACCTGGCCGCGGACACGGCGCCGCTGGTGCCCCTGGATGAAGCTCGCGATGCCTTCGTGCTGCGCTACGTGCGCGAGGCCATTGCCCGCAGCGGGGGAAGCAAGAAGGAGGCGGCCCGGGCGCTGGGCATCGGCGTGCGCTCCGTGTTCCGATACCTGGGGGAAGAGGATTGAGAGGCCAAATTGCGCATGAGAGCAGCCAAGGGAGCGTCAGTCTGCTGCCTGCGTCTGCGTTTCCGAGCAATGCACTCTACCTACTCGACTGGCATCCGCGGCCGTTTAACGCGATGGAGAAAAGTAGAGCAGAATCAAAGACATAGGTGTAGCCGAGCAGGCAGGCTCGTCGAAACGGGGGGACGAGGAACATTCTCCCGGCATGAAGAAGAGCACTCCGAGGGTGAAGGTGGCAGAGGGACTGCGGGCACTGGTGTCGGCCGAGGACATCCTGGAGGCCGCGCGCCGGCTGGGGGCGTTGCAGCGCCAGCGCAAGGTGGACCTGGTGGCGCTGGTGGAGTCCACCGTGGCCGCGGTGACACCCATGCCCGGCACGCAGACGACGGCGTTCGCCAACTACCTCGCGCTCACCGGGCAGAAACTGTCGCCCAGCGCCTTCTTCGAGCGTTTCAACCACGCCTTCGGGCAGTTGATGCGGGAGGTGGCGAGCCGAGCCGTCCAGGCCGTGCGAGAGGCCGTCGGGGAGGACAAGCCCTTCAACGAGTTGGGGGCACTGCTGGGCGAGTTCACGGACGTGCAGGTGGCCGACTCCACGTGCCAACTGCTGCAGCGGCTGGCCGCGGACTGGGCCCCGTCCACCAGCGAGGCGAGGCCTGCCGCCTTCAAGTGGCACGCGCTGGTGTCGCTGAAGGACGAGTTGCCGGTGGCGGACGGCGTGACGCCGCAGCGCACCCAGGACACGCGCGCCCTGCCCGACGAGGCGCTGAGTCCCGGCACGCTCACCCTCATGGACCTGGGGTACACGGACACAGGCCGCTTCCTCGACGCGATTGAGGCCGGGGCCCACTTCCTGGTGCGGCTCAAGGCCCAGCACGACCCAAAGGTGCTGCGGGTGCACGTGGGCAAGGGCGAGCGGGTGCGGGCGCGTGGCATGCGTCTGACAGACGCGCTCTTGCAGGGCGTCCTCAAGGAGGAGGGCGGCGTCATCGACGTGGACGTGCAGTTGGAGAAGCACGGGCGCACGGCCCAGGCGCGTGTCGTGGCCGTGGAAGGGCCGGAGGGCGAGCGGCGCTGGTACCTGACGACGGTGGGCCGCGACGTGCTGACGGCACAGCAGGTGGCCGAGGCCTACCGTCTGCGCTGGCGAGTGGAGTTGCTTTTCAAAGCCCTCAAGTCCGGCGTGGGACTGTCGGCGCTGCGCGCCACTCGGCCGGGCGCGGTGCTCTCGCTGGTGTATGCCAAGGTGATTGCCCTGGCCCTGTCGTGCTTGCTGGAACTGTCGATGCAACAGAAGGCAGGCGAGCCGGGCCAGGCGCAGGCGACAGGGCGGCTCGCCCTGGTGCTGGCACTGACTCGCTGCGCCCCGCTGCTGCTGTCGCATGCGATGATGAGCCGGGGCGTGACGCTGGAGCAGTTGGAGGAGCGCATCCTGCTCATCGCCGAGGTGACGGCCCGCTCACGCCAGCAGCGCCGAGAGCGCGAACGACGGAAACGTGAGGCTTCTCTCGGGAGTGGCGGCTAAACCGGAAGCGGATGACTCGCCTGGGGGGAAGCGAGAGACGTAAACGAACACCAGCTTTAGCGTGCAAATGAAGCCTGCCACCAACTACTTGTCCCAGCCTGTGCACGACATGCTCAACTTGCATTGCTTCTCAACCAGGGCGGCAGTCTTCTCGCTCTGGCTGCCCCCAGCCAAGTGTGCTGTAGCGCTAGCGCGAACCAGCACAGAGGAGCGGTCGCGGGGGCGAGCAATAAGTAGTTGGACTGGATCGGTTTACAAGAGTCCCCACTCCCGACTAGAACTCCGGGAAGGAGGTGCGGGACGATCGCGAAAAGAAAAGTAAAGAGTAAGCAGGCGGTGAGGAGCAGCTGGAACGTCCATCAGGATCCTCTGTTTCGAGGAGACCATAATGCTGGAGTCCAGAAACCCGTTCCTGATGCAGATGACTCCATTGTGCGGCACGTCCTCTATCTGGATGGAGCAGGCAGAGAAACGCCCTATCTCTCCATGTCGGAAGTGGAGAGCACCGCGCGCTATTTCGCAGGTCGAGATGGGAAGACTTGGAAGACCTTGGTGAAACATGCAAGGAGCAAGGATGTCGGTCATGTCGGCATGGTTGATTTGCTGAGCATGCTGCGCGGTGTAGGCAAGGGAGATGCGAAGTGGAAGAATGCGCTCGAAGTTATGACAGCCAGAAAATACGTCGAACAGTGGTCTGAGCATCTGTTGGATTTTAGGGCGCACAAGAGCAGCTCGAAGGAACAGGTTGAAAAGCTAATCGATGAACTCTTCGAGGTTGAGTAGATGCTACCCTTGTCATGTACAAACTGCTGTTTCAATGGGCTTCAGCACGACACGCTCGGTACTTCCTTTGGCTACTGCGTTGAACATCGGAAAGTTCTGCGCTTCGCCGAAGAGCTAACGTGCGGGAGGCACTTTCGGAAAGATCTGCCACTCGCTTCTGCTGAGCGCGAGCATCGGTTGCATAGTAAGCGTTATACTCCTGCTCAGGTAACCTTCCTGCATGATCGGCCGATGAGTCCAGAGGCAGCTGGATTCGTCGAGCAGGATGCATCTTCTTTAAGAACAGATGCTGTCGGGGATGCGATTGCTGATTACGGCCTGCTCGGCGCCAAAATTGAGTCGTTAGCTCGCCTACGCCAACTTCAAGGAGTTCGTGCTGAGATTGCCATGCTCAGCATGGGGCGCAGCTATGTGCGTCGTTGCGTGGGCCGTAATGGGTCATGGACCAGTGGCATTCACCTGCTGTGGTGGACGCGACTTCGCTTGGACCAAGAACCGGAGGTTAATGCTGGTGATATCCGCATGGAGTTAGCCATTCCGCTGGCTCGCCAAGTTGAAATGGCTCAGTGGGCTGTCCTGATGTTTCGGTTGGTTTTTATCTCAGATATTGGTCAATACGCTAAGGTGTCGGGTTCACGTGCTGGTGTTGGCGGGCTGTCTAGCTTGGCTGAGGAGGCTGCCGCAGAGACCTCAGACGTGACGCCCAAAGCGCTAATAACGTGGCTCAAGCGGAAGGGGCTGAGCCGTTTTGATCACGCCCTGCCCGAACGTAGCTATGTGCGTATGGCTCGCGACCTTCACCGCGATGCTGAAGACGGTGATTGAACTCCTCTCGTCATGTCGGCGCTGCTGGAAGAGGTTTCACGGCTCCACTTCCCGAACCCGCCCGCGACTCCGTCGGAGATCGAGGCCTTCGAGCAGAGCGTCGGGTGGCGCCTGGACCTGGACCTTCGTGCCTTCTACCTGCATTGCGATGGCGTGAAATTGTTCGACCGGGTCGACCCCGCGTTCTTCTTCTACCCGCTGGCGAAGATTCGCCGCGCTCGCGTCGTCCTTCTCAAGGAGGACACAGACAGGGCGGGTCCCGCGTCCTGGTACGCGGTCTGCGAGGTGCGGGATACCAATTACATCTTCGTCGACGTGAGCCAGCAGGCGGAGGGCCGGTACTCCATCCGGGATGGCTACCGCGAAGCGTTTCCAGACCCTGTCTACAACCGCCAGATCGCGGGCTCATTTTCAGAGTTCTTGGGCGGAGCGCTTCGTTCCAATGAAGAATGGTTCTGGCTTCAGACGGAGGAGGAGTAGCGGCTGTGGTGAGCGCCACCGCGTGCGTACATCCCACTCCGTGAAGTAGTCCTGAGCCCATGCGCTTCCCGCTCTTGGTCCTGCTTCTGGTCCTGTTCGCACTCCCGGGGTGTCCGCTCGACATCCAGGTGCGTGAGGAGTTGGACGCCGGCTGTCTGGGAGACGCCTGCGTGCGCTCCTGCGCCGCGGACCGGGAGTGTCCCGAGGACCAGCGCTGCTCCGACGTCCACAGGGAATGCGAAGCGGGCCCCCGCCTCACCGAGCCCTGCTCCGACCCCCTGGCCTGTTCGACGTTCGCGTACTGCGTGAAGGGGCGCTGTACCCGCGATTGCGACCCGGGCTGCCCCTCGGGCTACCAATGCTCACCGGCTCCGGAGTCCCTGTGCGTCGAGACCTGCGAGGGCCTGCCCCCCGAGCACCTGGGCGACTCCTGCGAGACCTCCATGGACTGCGCCCGCTGCGGCTTCTGCGCGGACCTGGGACGTGGGAAGACTTGTCACCAACCCTGCCAGTCGGATGCGGAGTGTCCCGGGGGACAGGCAGGCACGTGCGTGCAGCTCCCCGGCTCCCCGCTCCGCGTGTGCCAGCAGTGAGGGCGCCCCGGGGTTTGATCGCGCGGATCCCGCTTCCTAGACTGCGCGCGCGATGACGGGCGAACTGCTGGCCGGCCGCTACCAGGTGGAGCAGGAGTTGGGGCGGGGCGGGATGGCGACGGTCTTCCTCGCCCTCGACGTCCGGCTGTCCCGCCGCGTGGCGGTGAAGGTGCTGCACCCGGGCCTGGACGCCCGCTTCACCGAGCGCTTCCGCCAGGAGGCGGAGGTGGTGGCCTCGCTCCAGCACCCCAACGTCCTGGCGGTGCATGACTTTGGCGAGGACGCCGTGCGCGGCCCGTTCCTCGTCTGTGAATGGGTGCAGGGCGAGAACCTGCGCGAACTGGCGCGGCGCCTGGCTCCCGTGCCGCCGGAGGCCGTCGCGCTGCTGGGCTGGGAGCTGGCCCGGGCGCTGGACGCGGCGCATGCGCGCGGGGTGGTGCACCGGGACGTCAAGCCGGAGAACGTCCTCGTCGCGCGTGGGGGGCCGCTGAAGCTCGCGGACTTCGGCATCGCCGCGCTGGCGGACCAGGCCCGGCTGACGAGCACGGGCGCCGTCATCGGCTCGCTGGCGTACATGGCGCCGGAGCGTATCGATACCGGGGCGTGGTCCCCGGCGTCGGACGTCTACGCGGTGGGCGTCGTGTTGTTCGAGCTGTGCACCGGTTCGACGCCCCATGCGGGGGAGGGCAGCGCCCGGCTGGCGGTCTCGGTGATGACCCGCGATGCGCCGCCGCTGGTGGAGGCCGCGCCGGGCACGCCCGCGCCCCTGTCGGCGCTGGTCGCGCGGTGTCTTGCCCGGGAGGCGCGTGACAGGCCCGTGGATGGCGGGGCGCTGGCGCGTGAGCTGGAGGCGGTGCTGCGGTCGTGGGTCGGGGCTCCCGCCGAAGCGGCACGTGCCTTCTTCCAGGCTCCGGAGTCCGCCGTGGCCCGCTGGCGCGAGGACCGGTTCCAGCGGCTGTTGGGCGAAGGCCGTGAGCTGCTCGCCGCGGGGCAGGGCGCCCGGGCTGCCCGGTGCCTCAACGCCGCGCTGGCGCTCCAGCCGGGCGCCCCGGAGGTGCTGGCGCTCCTGCGCTCGCGTCCCATGAAGCAGGGACTCGTCCGGCG
>NZ_RAWC01000305.1:0-8443 GCF_003611685.1 Corallococcus sp. CA049B
GGGCCGCCCTTGCAGGCGGAGACGAGCACCGCGAGCGCCAGGACGGAGGAACGAAAGGTGCGCATGGGGCGCGCACTTCATCCCGCCCCCCTGTCGCTTTCAACCCGCTTCGAGTGTCAGCTCCGGCGCCGGCGGACCAGGAGCGACATCGCCAGCAGCCCCAGCGTCGCCATGGCCGGCACCGACGTGCTGGTGCACCCGCAGCCGCTGTCGTCGTCGGTCCCGCCGCCGCCACTCGGGTTGCTGTCCCCCGGGATGATGACGCTCCCACCCCCGCCGTCCTTGCCGGTGCCGCCGTCCACGCCGCCATCCGCGGGCTCCTGCGCGATGACGAGCGGCGGCGTGAACGCCCGCGCCACGTTGCCCCACGAGGTGAGCTTCAGGTTGTCAGTCAACGTGCTGCTGCTGAGGCCGTCATGGGCGACGAAGAGCCCCTCCGGGAAGGCCGTGCCCAGCGCGCCCGAGAAGGCCACCAGCCCGCGCGACTGCTCCACCGCGTCCGTGCCGCCGTCCTGCTGCACCAGTTGGAACGCGCCCACCCGGCCCAGCGTGCGCCGGTCGAAGACGACGAAGGTGTTCGCGCTCGGATCCGACGCCACGAGGTAGCCGTCCACCCCGGACGCCTCGTACAGCGCGATGCGCCCCACGGACGTCAGGCCGCCATCCCCCAGGCCCACCACCTGCGTGCCCGCGGTGCCGGCGTCCGCGTCCACGCCGTAGCGGTAGAGCCCCTGGCCCTGCTGCGCCACGTAGAGCGCGCGATACGCCGGGTCCACCGCCAACCCCAGCACGTTACCGGCCGGAAGGTCCCGCAGGGGGGTCCCCGTGACGCCACCGTCGGTGGGCGTCAGCAGGAACTGCCGCAGGCCGCCACCTGACACAAGGCCGCCGAAGGCCTGGATGGTCCCATCCGTCAGCCGGGCCATCCGCACCGTTCCGTAGGTCACACCTACGTCCAGCGGGGCCGACGTGGGCGACAGGCGGGTGAGTCCGCCACCATCCGCCGTGGCATCCATCACGTAGGGCACCAGGCCCTGCAGCGTGGGACTGGCGCTGAGCACCAGCGCCGCGGAAGTGCCGCCTGCCAGGGGGAAGCCGCCCAGCACGTCCACGCTCGAGGACGTTCCCTCGGTGACGGCCTGCAACTCCCCGCCGTCCAGGGCGTAGGTGAACAGGCCGTTGTTCTGGTCCGCCGTGATGAGTCGGCTCGCGGCCGGGTTGGCCGGGTTCACCCACAGGGCCACGTCGTTCACGGTGCCGCCGCCGGAGCGCGCCCCGGGCTGGGTCTGCACGGTGTAGGGCGCTGTCACGGGAGCCGTCTGAGCCCCCGCCGCCGTGCTCACGAGCACGGCCGTCAAGGCTGGGAGGGAGAGGTTGCGCATGGGCGGCTCCTGGGCAGGTCGCTCCCTACCTAGGCATGGGCGCGTCTCGGTTCAAGTTCCCTGAAACCCTGGGACTGTTGGCAGATGGCGAAAGCCTCGGGTACAACGAACAGCGTCTTCCAGCGAACAGACAAGGGCCATGGCCAAGCGCGCACTCATTACAGGCATCACGGGGCAGGACGGCAGCTATCTCGCGGAGCTGCTCCTCAAGAAGGGCTACGAGGTGCACGGCATGGTGCGCCGCTCTTCCGAGGAGAAGTTCGAGCGCATCGCGCACCTGCAGGGAAAGGTGACGCTGCACCAGGGCGACCTGCTGGATCAGTTCTCGCTCGCGGCGCTCTTGAACCTCACCCAGCCGGACGAGGTCTACAACCTGGCGGCGCAGTCCTTCGTGCCCACCAGCTGGAACCAGCCGGTGCTCACCGGTGAGTTCACCGCGCTGGGCGTGACGAAGATGCTGGAGGCCATCCGCCACACCCGCCCGCAGGTGCGCTTCTACCAGGCGTCCTCCAGCGAGATGTTCGGCAAGGTGCTGGAGGTGCCGCAGTCGGAGGACACGCCCTTCTACCCGCGCAGCCCGTACGGCGTGGCGAAGGCGTACGGCCACCACATCACCGTGAACTACCGCGAGTCCTTCAAGCTCTTCGCGGTGAGCGGCATCCTCTTCAACCACGAGTCGCCCCGCCGCGGCCTGGAGTTCGTCACGCGCAAGGTCACGTACAACGTGGCGCGCATCAAGATGGGCCTCCAGGAGAAGCTGCCCATGGGCAACCTGGACGCAAAGCGCGACTGGGGCTTCGCGGGTGACTACGTGGACGCCATGTGGCGCATGCTCCAGCAGGAGACGCCGGAGGACTTCGTCGTCGCCACCAACGAGACGCACACCGTGCGGGAGCTGGTGGAGATCGCCTTCGCGCGCGTGGGCCTGGACTACCAGAAGCACGTGGTCATCGACCCCGCGTTCGTGCGCCCCGCCGAAGTCGACCTGCTCATCGGCAAGTACGACAAGGCCAGGGAGAAGCTCGGCTGGGAGCCCACGGTGCGCTTCAAGCAGCTGGTGGAGATGATGGTCGACGCGGACCTGGAGCGCGTGAAGGCAGGACAGCGGTAAGATGCGCGTCCTCGTCACGGGAGCGGATGGATTCGTCGGCCGGCACGCGTGCGCTGCCCTTCGCGCGGCCGGCGACGAGGTGGTGGAGGTGCACGGGCCCCGCGGCGAGGGCATCAGCAGCACCGCGTTGCACTTCGACATCGCCGACGAGGCGAAGGTCAAGGCGGCGGTCTCCGAGGTGAAGCCGGACTCGGTGCTGCACCTGGCCGGCTTCAGCTCGGTGGCCAAGAGCCACCAGAACCCCGCGCGCGTCTTCGCCGTGAACACCATGGGCGTGGTGCACCTGCTCACCGCCCTGCGTGAGAGCGCCCCCAAGGCGCGCGTGCTGCTGGTGGGCTCCGGTGAGGTGTACGGCCCCGTCGCGGAAGGGACGCGCGCGGCGGAGTCCCACCCGCACGTGCCGCTCAGCCCCTACGCGGCGTCGAAGTCCGCGGGGGAGCTGGCGGGCGAGCAGTTCTTCCGCAGCTACGGCATGGAGGTCATCCTCGCCCGGCCCTTCAACCACCTGGGCGCGGGGCAGGACCCCACCTTCGTGGTGCCGTCGTTCGCGGCGCAGATCCGCGCCATCGCGCTGGGCACGGTGGACCCCGTCCTGCGCACGGGCAACCTGGACGCCATCCGGGACTTCTCCCACGTGAAGGACGTGGTGGACGCGTACCGGCTGCTGCTGCTCCAGGGCGAGGCGGGCCAGGCCTACAACGTGGGCAGCGGCGAGGGCCGCACCATCCGGAGCCTGCTGGAGGAGATGCTCCAGCTGTCCGGCGTGCAGGCGCGCATCGAGCTGGACCCCGCGCGGCTGCGCCCCTCGGACATCCCCAGCCTCGTGGCCGACACCGGCAAGCTGCGCGCGCTGGGCTGGGCCCCCAGGCTCACCGTCGCGGACGCGCTGCGCGACGTGCTGGGCCCCCGGGTGAACTCGCACTGACGCACCGCTGGCGCGCGCCTCACGTGGGGCGCGCCAGCGACTGCCACGCCTCCAGGCGCCGGTCCAACGCGGTGAGGGCCCACAGGTCCGCCGCGTTGCCCGGCTTCAGGGCGGCCAGGTCCCGCTGGAGGTACTCGCGGGCCCGCACCTCCCCCCACTCCGACAGGATGCGCAGGGCCATCAGCGACGGCTTGCGCGCCACGAGCCGCAGGAGCACGTCCTGCACGCGGGGGCTTCGCTCCGCGTCCGCCAGCCGCTGCACGGCCTCGTGACGGGACTCCGGCGTGGAGTCCTCCGACTCCAGGGGCGCGGCCAGCTCCGCGAAGCGCGCTTCGTCCAGCAGCGCCGCGGGACGACGGCTGTCCCAGTGCTCCACCGTCACGGTGGTGCGCCCCTTCGCCACGCACTCGCGGCGGATGCCGTCGTTCTTGAGCACGGCCAGCACCCGCTCCGGCGCGGGCGTGCCGCCCTCCACCGTGCGCAGCGCGCGCTGGGACAGCATGGGGGACTGGCCCAACAGGTGCGTGCGCAGCACCGTGGCCTCCACCGTCTTCTCGTCGCCGGGCGCCACCCGGTCCCACTTGAGGAACACCTCCGCCAGGCCGCGCTCGCGCACGTACCAGCGGTACTCCAGCCACACCGCCCCGCCCCGCTCCGCGAAGCGGGGGTCCGAGGGCTCGTGGAGGCGCGGCGCGCCCTCTCGCGTGCCGGTGAAACAGCGGTCCAACAGCTTCTGGGCTTCTTGAAGTCGCATAACAAGCGCCAAAACGGACCACTAACTTGGGCTTCGAATTCGAACCCTTCTCGCCTTTGCAACAATCGCAACAAAAGCCACCGCCTGTTCGATCCCCTCATCCCCCGCTGACAGCTCCAAAACAAATCGGCCAATCAATTCCGGATCGAAATTAGACCCAACGACCCGATTAAACGCCTCATCAATCGAAACCCGTCGCCCACTTATTCTCTCTTCTCGAAGCCGCGCACCAGCACGAGGGTTTTGCCCCTTCTCCCCGCCATGCCCCAAGTGGGGTTCACCAAAGAGCGCGCGTTGTTCCCCAGGCACATTTAAGTCCTTTTGCCTTGAAATCATCTTCACGCCAGCCCTTGGCAACATCCCCGCGCCAAGCTCAAGTAGCACCGTTCGATGTCTCACCAACACAGTCTGACCAAACGACAAACCAAGCCACCGATACTCAGCCTCACCGTGGGCATCGGCCGAAACAGCAGACTCCCCAAGAAATCTCGCTTCACCTAATCCAGCCAGCACAGTGCGACCGGCAGCCGTCCCAACCGCATCTATCTGCGCTTTCGGCGGGCTCCACCTGAGAAGATCTGGGTAGGCAAACGTCAGAGCAACCTCCCCTCTCGCAATAGAGGCAAGCCTATCCGCCTCCGCGGAAATATACGACCAATCCATGACTTCCGAAGGCGGCGGAGTTCCACATACTGCCCCCCAAAGAGCACCAGCCATCGTCGCAATTGTATCTGTATCACTACCAAAACAATTAGCGGCCTCAACCATGCCCCCCTGAGGATCATCTCTATACTGCCAAGCAAGATACCCAGCGAGCAGAGCCGTCTTAGCTCCAGAACCTCGGACGGTCGCATCGGTCCCACGCAAACTCAGCACCGCTTCCCGATACGAATCGCTGACACCCGCCTTTACCAAACGCGCCAAGATCTCCCAGTCCGCAACCACTTCCTCAACACAGCGCCTAATCTCCCGCTCAAAACTAGCACCGGTCGCATGCTCCCACATATCCAACCACACTTCACCAAGTGCTGCATCAGCCTTAAATATCCCCACAACACTCGGAAGCCAATCAATCACCTCCCTAAGCGCCGGCACATCTAAATGCTCCCCCCTCAGCATGACAAGCCGCAGAGACAAAGCATGAAACACTGCCCCCAAAATTCCGCGCGGATGCCCATGCGTCACAACAGCGTTTCGACACACATCCGCCAACAGCTCATGCGCATCACGTTTACTGGAACTTGCCCAGACATGGGGCTGAACTCGCATAGCCGCGCCGTTCCCCCCTCCATCCACATATCTGGAATTCCCCGAGGAGAAAAAATTCGTACTCCACGTAACCTCAGTTCGCCCCAATGCGCTCGCAGCGGCTCTAGAGCCTTTTCCGGCCCCAAGCGCATAGCTCAACCAAACCGGCAACTCTACCTTCGCAAACGCCTCAACATCAAAACTACCATCTCCTTGAATGGCTCGCGACGTCGCCAACCTCAACTGCGTATCATCGGAATAGCAGCCAGCTGGCAGCGCAATCTCAGGCCCAAACCTTCCCCCTACGCGCCGCCTCCAAGACAGCGGCCTAACGACACGCCCCACCCCCACATGACGCTCAAGCACCTCACTGTTTTTGACAAATTCCGAAATAAAGCCGAGCGCATCACCATAGGCAGCCCAAAGCGCCGAATTTTTTACATTATCCGAACTCACACAACCTCCCAAACCAACCGTTCAAGAAAACCTCTCCGGGCAAACCACACACGACACGCCCGAAATGTCTAACATAAAAAGCTGCCCACACACGACATCCTCATGCTCCGGCGTGGCCACATAAATAGTCCGCAAAAACCCAATCGATAAGGACTTAGGATAAAGAGCCTCGGCCTGAAAACATGTCGGCTGGTTCAATGGCGTCACAGAAGAGCGACGAGCAACTCGCGCCAAATACTGCGGGACCTCACTCTCAAAGAGAGCATTCAACCCCACTTCGCCAGATGCCCGAGAAACTCCCGAGTACATATTGTTCGTAGTAGCAAACAAAACCCCAGGATGAGAAAGAACGACCGAATCAAAAGCAAGCACACACCACCACAGGTCCGAGTCGCGGTGCCAACGCCCCGAAGCAACATCAAATAGGCTTGAATTTATTCGGCTAATAGAAAGATTTACATACCCAAACCATGGCGCATCGTATCGCTTAACACAGTTAGGGGAATACACGTATTCCAAGTACTTTTCAGTCGGCAACTCCCCCCGAGACTTCACACATCCAGACGCCAAAATTCCAACCACCCCCTTGTTGGTTGTAAAATGAAGAACCTCTTCAATTCCCCTCTCAAGCACTACACTAGCAACGCTCACACATCCACTCCCACGTAAGTGTCTTCATTGAAATACTCAACCAGCGCAGATGCCTCTGTCGGCTTAAATCCAATCACGAGAGACTTCTTCGCTCTCCCCACAGCCATAGCCAACAGGCGACGTAGATTCTCAAGCTGCGAATCCCCCACCTCTTCCCCATGAGGAGTTGTCTCCTCATTAAGACCAAGAATAAACACATGGTCGAACTCAAGCCCCTTAACCGAATGCATCGTACTCAGGGCAATATTCTCAGGCCCTTCTGGCCAATCATCAGCTCTCGCCAGTTCAACGAAGGGTAGTTGAGCACGCCTCAACTGATTGCGGAGGTAATCAAACCATCCCCCTCCCTTGGCATGCAAAAACACAACCGATTCGGCCTGCAGGTCAACATCCTGCCTAATCAGATCAATGCAGTACTTCACCTGCCCTGCATGTCCTCCGCTTAGGATCACTGGCAAATCCCCCTCACGCTCGCAATTGGAGAAATTAGGCAACGCGCCATCATCTCCCACCTCCACCCCCTCAACAATCTGCCGAGCAAACGCAGCAATTTGTTTCGTATTCCTGTAGTTATTGTTCAATTTCTGATTGTTTCCCGACTGAACTGTGATTCCAACCTCGGACCACGAAAAGAACCGTGGGTAGATTCTCTGCGCAGCATCCAGCAGGAATGTCACCGAGTGATCTTCTGCAAGGAAGTTTGTAACGGCACGCACCTGATTCGCAGAGAAGTCCTGAGCCTCATCAACAATCACAACGTCATACTCAGGACTAGGCTCCTGCTCAGCTAGCGTTACCGCCCAATCGTTCCAATCAGACCCATTCAGTCGTGCCTTCCACTGCGAATAGGGCGTGACCACTTCCGCCAAAATACGAGCCCGAAGCGCTCGATCCACTCTTGGAGCTTTGCCCCGCCCTTCCCTCTTTATCAAAAGATACTCATTGAGCCCTGCCGGCAAAAACCGGCCCAAAACATAATCCACCTCATCCACCAAGAAGTCTGAATCAAGCCCAAGACCAGATCCCAGTCTTAAAATCTCATTACGTCGAAAGGCCTCATCAATCACCGATGTTCCAAAAATCTTATCCCTAGCCCATTTCCCAAATGTGCTAATCTCGATTTCAGCATTGCTGCCTGCCGGCACTTGCTGTCTAACCAACTCCGAGACGTAGCCTCGCAGCGTCTTGTTATATGTCAGGACGAGCACTCGAACCGGATCAGCAACTCCAAGCCGGGCATTCCGTCTAATCCAGAAACCAACAAGAAACTTAAGGCGCAAGAGTGCAGTAGTCGTCTTGCCACTACCTGCCGCTCCCCTAATTATAGCCACGCCAGGTCTATGGTCCTGAATCAACTTCAATTGCTCTGCGGTAGGCGTAACACTCTTTAAAACTTTCATACTCCCCCAGTGGTATTCACCCTCGGCTCTACTAAGCTAGCCTTATCAGAGTACCGGTTGTCAGAACTTGAAGCTGGCGGACTGGTCCGGCACGCCGTTGAAGTCCAGGTGGAGCGTGGCGTGGTCGCCGTGGCCCTTCTCGCTCCACTCCTGCTTCAGCGTGGTCAGGTCGAACGCCAGCTCCTTGTAGACCATCGCCTTGCACCGGTCGTTGTTCGCGTCGTGGATGAGCGTGAGCTCCGCGCGCGGCTCACCCGCCGCCGTCTGGGTGAAGCGCCCGTCCCACGCGAGGCCGTAGCGGTGCTCCCTGCAGCCGCCGCCGTGGCGGACCTTGAGCGTGAGCACGTCGCCCTTCACGCTCCGCGCTTCGATGCCGATCGGGTCGCGGGGCGCGGGCGTCTCCGTGATCTCCAGGGGCATGACGATGGCCGCCTCCGGGTTCTCCGCCTCCGCCGCGGGCGACCCGGCCTTCTTCTCCGGGGGCGTCACGGGGGTGGGCGGCGCCTCTTCCTGCTG
>NZ_RAWC01000306.1:0-8264 GCF_003611685.1 Corallococcus sp. CA049B
GCCCCAAGCCTCCGGAAGCGCCCGCCGCCCCGGCTCAGGCCCCCGTGCAGCAGATGGTGCAGCGGCTGCCCGTGGCGCCCGGCCTGGGCCACCAGGCGGACCTGCCGGACGTGAAGGCCCCCTCGCTGGAGAACCTGAACATCCGCGTGCCCCAGGGCGAGGACCTCACGGAAGAGGACCTGCTGGAGCGCTTCCACGAGCTGGCCCGCGCGAAGGCGCAGGTCCGCGAGCGCGCGGAAGGCGAAGCGCTGGCCATGGGCGACGACGTCCGGCTGGACATCCTGGGCTACGCCAACGGCCGCCTCATCCCGCTGAGCACCCGCATGGGCTACTGGATGGAGCTGGCCCCCCAGGTGATGCTGCCCGGCTTCGCGGAGGTCATCGCGGAGGCCAGCGTGGGCGACAGCGTGGAGGTGGGGCTGGTGCTGCCGGACAACTACCCGGCGGAGCAGCTGCGCGGCATGCCGGCGCGCTTCCTGGTGGACGTGCGCGGCGCGCGCCAGGTGAGCATGCCCGACACGGAGTCGGACGCGTTCCTCCAGCAGCTGGGCCGCGGCTCCACGCATGAAGAGGTCATGAGCTCCATCGTGGAGGAGATGGAGGGCGAGATGGCCGACATGCTCTGGGTGGACGCGCGCAACCGGGTGCTGGACGAAATCGTCGCCCGCACCGACGTCACCGTGCCCAAGTCGCTGGTGGACGAGGAGATCCGCCGCCGCTGGCTCCAGGCGGAGGGCGAGATCCTGGCGCAGAAGTTCTTCAGCCTGGAGGAGCAGCAGGAGGCGCTGGACGGCTGGCTGCACCACCCGGGCATCCGCGACGACGTGGAGCGCCGCCTCAAGATTGCCCTGGTGCTGCGCGCCATCGCGCAGCGGGACAAGCTCCAGCTCACGCCGCAGTACGCGCTGGAGCTGCTCAAGGAGTCCTCGGAGCCCTTCGGCATCACCGAGGCGCAGCTGCGCGAGTCCATGCTGGACCCGACCGCGTCCGCGCAGATGATGGACGTCGCCTGGCACCTGCTCGCCGTGGAGCACGTGATGACGCAGGCGAAGGTGACCTTCGAGGGCGCCGAGGCGGGGCTCGCTTAAGGGCTGACAGTCCCCCTGCCCTGCTCCGGAGCCCGGGCGGCTACCCCGCCGGGTTCTGGGGCGCGGGCGGCTCTTGCCCGGGCGCGAGGAAGGCCCCCGTCGCGGGGTCTATCTGCCAGGCCGAGTACTGGTGCGTGAGCACGTCGCGCACCTGCCCCTGCTCGTAGCAGACCGAGTACACGACGAAGACCTCGTTCACGAAGTTGGGCCGGCCGTAGCGGTAGCAGTCCTGCCCGCCCTGCTTCTGGAGCGTGAGCGGGTGGCCCAGCAGGCCCCCGACCTCCTGGGTCGTCATCCCCGCGCGCAGCACCTTGATGCCGTGCGGCGTGACGACGGAGAAGGACGTCCCGTTCGCGCGCCAGAGCGTGAAGAAGCCCAGGGCGAGCACCACGGGCACCGCCGCGGCCACGAACCAGGTGAAGGTGAAGAGGCTGGACTTCTTCTTGGACCCTTCGCGGAAGGCCGTGAACAGGGCGTCCGGGGAGGTGTCCGCCGGGGCACCGTCCGGAGTGACCGGAAAGGAGGGATGGGGAGTGCTCACCCTTCTTGAATGCCGTCAGTGCCCGCCGGATTCAAGCGATGGACTGCCGGGGAGTCCACAGCCCGCACGCCTCGCCGTCCACTGCCGGGGTCGTCCAGGGTGGGATACGCCCGGATGTCCGGTTCCAGGCCAGGCGTGCGAGTTCACAATCGGCGCGGTGCGGGACTGCTAGAGGGCACACCCTGAGAAACATCTCCAGGAGTCACACGTCATGGCGAAGCGCGCGGCCGCCAAAGGTACCCCCCAGAAGCTCGTGGACCGGGATGTCGTCCCCCCGGGCACGGAGATGCCGGACAGCGACCTGTTCTTCAACCGGGAGCTGTCGTGGCTGGCCTTCAACGACCGGGTGCTGCAGCTAGCCGAGGCGCCGGAGATGCCGCTGATGGAGCGGCTGAAGTTCACCTCCATCTACGCGCGCAACCTGGATGAGTTCTTCATGATCCGCGTGGCGCGGCTGCACGAGCAGCTCGCCGCGCGCGTGGGCCGCCTGGTGCCGGACGGCGCGTCCCCGGGCGACACGCTGGACAAGCTGCACACGGGCATCCTGGAGCAGGGCCGGCGCCACGCGGACTGCTTCGAGAAGGTCCTGCGCCCCGCGCTGGCGGAGAAGGGGCTGCGCATCCTGTCCATGAAGGAGCTGGACGCGGATCAACGCGCGCAGGTGGAGCAGCGCTTCCGGGATCAGATCTTCCCCGTGCTCACGCCGCTGGCCATCGGGCTGGGGCGGCACTTCCCGTACATCTCCAACCTGTCCCTGAGCCTCGCGGTGCTCCTGCGCGACCCGGTGGCGGAGGAGGAGAGCGTGGCGCGGGTGAAGGTGCCCAAGGAGATTCTCCCCCGCTTCGTGCCGCTCAAGGGGGGCGCGCTCTTCGTGCCGCTGGAGGAGATCATCGCGCAGCACCTGGGGGACCTGTTCCCCGGGATGGAGGTCCTCAACTGGAGCCTGTTCCGCGTGACGCGCGACGCGGACTACACCGTGTCCGAGGACGCGGAGGACCTGCTCAAGGCGGTGGAGACGGAGCTCAGCCAGCGCCGCTTCGGGGACGTCATCCGCCTGGAGATCCAGGCGGGGATGAACGCGAAGCTGCTGGAGCCGCTGGTGGAGGCGCTGACGCTGGAGCCCCGGCAGGTGTACGAGGAGCACGGCCTGCTGGACCTGGCGGACGTGATGTCGCTGGCGATGACGCCGGGCTTCTCCGAGCTGCGCGACCCGCCCTGGACACCGGTGACGCAGGCGCGGCTGCGCACGGACAACGAGTCCGCGGACGGCGGGGGCACGGTGATGTCCGCGATGCGCCGGGGCGACCTGCTGGTGCACCACCCCTACGAGTCCTTCACCTCCTCCGTGGAGCGCTTCGTGAGCGAGGCGGTGGAGGACCCGGACGTGCTGGCGCTGAAGCAGACGGTGTACCGCACGTCGGACAGCTCCCCGCTGGTGCCCGCGCTCATCCGCGCGACGGAGCACGGCAAGCAGGCGGTGTGCATGGTGGAGCTGAAGGCGAGATTCGACGAGCGCACCAACATCCGCTGGGCGAACGCGCTGGAAGAGGCGGGCGTGCACGTCGTGTATGGGATTCCCAGCCTGAAGACGCACGCGAAGGCCATCCTCATCGTGCGGCGCGAGGGCGAGCGGGTGCGGCACTACGTGCACATCGGCACGGGCAACTACAACCCGAAGACGGCGCGGCTCTACACGGACCTGGGGTTGTTCACCACGGACCCGGACATTGGCGCGGACGTGGCGGACGTCTTCAACTTCCTCACCGGCTTCGGCCGGCCGCGCTCCTTCCGCAAGCTGCTGGTGGCGCCGCTGACCATGCGGGAGGGGCTGATGGAGGAGATCAAGAAGACCCAGGCGGCGCACACGCCGGAGGCGCCCGCGCGCATCATGATGAAGATGAACGCGCTGGTGGACCCGGGCATCATCCGCGCGCTCTACGACGCGTCCCGCGCGGGCGTGCGCGTGGACCTCAACGTGCGCGGCATCTGCTGCCTGAGGCCGGGCGTGCCGGGCGTGTCGGAGCACATCCGGGTGGTGTCCAACCTGGGCCGCTTCCTGGAGCACCCGCGCATCTACGCCTTCGAGCGGGGCGTGACGTCGCGGTGCTACATCGGGTCCGCGGACATGATGCCGCGCAACCTGGACCACCGCGTGGAAATCCTGGCGCCGGTGGAGGACCCCACCCTGGCCGCGCAGGTGAAGGACGTGGTGGAGCGCTGCATGGTGGACACCAGCGGCGCGTGGGAGCTGGGCTCGGACGGCACGTGGCGGCGGCGCACCGCCACCCTGTCCAACGACAAGCGCTCCGCCCAGGGGGAGCTCATGGAGCGCGCCATCCGCATGGTCCATATGCAGAGCGGGCGCCCCGTGGCCTGAAGCGGCCCCCTACGGCTCCCATTGGAAATCTTCAGCCCCGCTCGCCCAGGGCGCTGCGCGCGGCGTCCTCGCGGCGGTGGGCCTCCACCTCCGGGACCTCCTCCCAGCGGATCCACCCGGCGCGCGCCGCGTGCCTCGCGGCGGCCACCGTGTCGTCCACTGCGACCAGCTCACTGCCCGCGTCGCGGATGTCCTTCGCGATGGCCTCCATCTCCTCGCCGCGCTTGGAGCCCCCCGGCACGTTGCGGATGTAGACGCAGCGGATGCGGTCCGGGTACTCGCGCACGATGGTGCGGTAGTGCTCCGCGTCCTCCTGGCCGCTGTCCCCAATCAGCACGAAGGGCAGATGCGACAGCGTCTCCAGCACGCCGCGAATCTTGTCCAGCTTGTGCCCGTGCCCCCCGCCCGGCGCGAAGCCATGCCGTGACAGGCCCCAGTCGCGCAACAGCAGCGGGCCAATGGGGATGCGGTGGATGGCGAGGAACTCGTCCAGGTGCTCGTAGAGGTTCCACGGGCTGCTGGACACGTAGAAGATGGGGTTGTCCGCCCCGCCGCTCGCGCCCGCCTGGAGCGCCGCGTAGAACGCGTCCACGCCCGGGAAGGGCAGCCGCCCCCGGTGCTCCGTGAGGAACAGCGCCCACGCGCGCTTGAGCGGATCCGTCACCCCCGTGGCGATGACCGTGTCGTCGATGTCGCTGATGACGCCCAGCTCCGCGCTCGTCCCCGCCACCCGCACCGGCGCGGTCACGCGCGGCACGCCTTCCGCCTCCGGCGACAGCAGCTCCAGCTCCACCATGTGCCAGCCGGAGCGCACGCCTTCAGGGGGCGGCACCCACAGCTCCAGGAAGCCCTCCTCGTCCGTCACGCCCTCCCAGCGCTTGTCCCCCCAGCGCACCGCCACGTGCGCGCTGGAAATCTCGCGCGTCATGTAGCGCTTGTAGGAGGCCACGGCGCTGCTCCACAGCGTGTGGCGCTGGCGCTGGGGCGTCACCTTGCGCTCCTCCAGCACGCGCGCCTTGATGACCACGCGCTCCGGGGTGCCGTAGCCCCGGTACGGCAGGATGCGCAGCGGCGGGGCGATGCCCAGCCCCTTGCGCACGCGGCGGCTCAGCACGTCGTAGTGGGCATCCGCCTTGACGGCGAAACGGAACAGCAGCGGGTACAGGTCGGGCATGGCGGGTGCGCGCGAGTCTACCGTCCCCTCCGTCAATCGTGGCGGCCCAACGTCCGGTCCAGGTTGTATGCGGCGCTGATGAGCGACAGGTGCGTGAGCGCCTGCGGGAAGTTGCCCATCGCCTCGCCGGACATGCCCGTCTGCTCCGCGTACAGCCCCAGGTGGTTCGCGTAGCCCTGCATCCGCTCGAAGATGAGCCGCGCCTCGTCCAGGAGGTCCGGCCGCACGGGGCTCGCGCGCGTCATCGCCTCCACCAGCCAGAAGCTGCACAGGTTGAAGGTGCCTTCGCTGCCCTCAATCCCATCCAGCTTCGTGTCCGTGTCGTAGCGGAACACCAGGCCGTCCGACGTCAGGCCCCCGTCCCGCGGCGGCTTGCGGATGACGTCCAGCGTGGAGAGCATCCGCGGATCCACCGGCGACAGGAAGAACACCAGCGGCATCAGGAGGTTCGCCGCGTCCAGCGCGTCATGCCCGTAGGCCTGGATGAAGGCGCCCTTCTCCTTGCACCAGCCCTTGTCCATGATCTCCTCGAAGATGGCGTCGCGCGTCTTCAGCCACTTCGCCCGGTCCGCCGGCAGGCTGCGCTTGTCCGCGAGCCGGATGGCCCGGTCCACCGCCACCCAGCACATCAGCTTCGAATAGACGAAGTGCCGGCGCGAGCCGCGGATCTCCCAGATGCCCTCGTCCTCCCGCTGCCAGTGGTCGCACAGCCAATCCACCAGCCGCCGCAGGTGGGTCCAGAAGTCATACGAGATGGGCACCGCGTACTTGTTGGACAGGTACACGGAGTCCATCAGCTCCCCGTAGATGTCCAGCTGGAGCTGGTCCGCCGCCGCGTTGCCAATGCGCACCGGCCGCGCGCCGCCATAGCCGCGCAGGTGGAGCAGCTGCTGCTCGTCCGGCACCCGGGTGCCGTCCAGACGGAACATCAGGGGCAGCGGCCCGTCTCCATTCTCCGCGCAGCGCGCCTCCACCCAGCGCATGAACGCGGCGGCCTCCTCGTTGAAGCCGATGCGGATGAACGCGTAGACGGTGAAGGCCGCGTCGCGCAGCCAGCAGAAGCGGTAGTCCCAGTTGCGCGTGCCGCCGGGGGACTCCGGCAGGCTGCACGTGGGCGCCGCGATGATGGCCCCGGACGGCTCGAAGGTCATCAGCTTCAGGGCCAGCGCCGAGCGCTGCACCATCTCCCGCCACCGCCCCGTGTACTTGCACCTGGACAGCCAGTGGCGCCAGTAGTCCACCGTGTCGCGGAAGAGCTTCTCCGCGGAGTCGTGCGTGTGCAGGTGGTGGTGGCAGCCCTCCACGCCGCCCTCGCGCAGGGTGAAGACCGCGGACTGGCTCTCCTGCAGCGTGAAGTGCGCGACGACGCCGTTCTTCTCCTGCTTCAGCGGGATGGGCGTCACCAGCTGCATGCTCAGCGTCCGGGAGATGAAGGCCGCGCCGCCCTTCACCACGTGCGTCTCATGCTCGTCCCGGGCGTAGTTGAACGCCGGGAAGCACTCCATGCGGAAGGACATCTCCCCGCGCACCACGCGGATGCGCCGCAGCACCTCGCGCCCCTCCGCCCTCGCCCCCTTGCCCAGGGGCATCAGGTCGATGAGCTCTCCCACGCCGTTCGGCGTGTAGAAGCGCGTCACCAGCACGTTGGTGTCCGGCCAGTAGAACTGCCGCTTCATCACCCCGTCCGGCTCCGGGGACACGCGCCAGTACCCGCCCTTCTCCGGGTCCAGCAGCGCCGCGAAGATGCTGGGGCTGTCGAAGTGCGGATAGCACAGCCAGTCGATGGTGCCCTCGTTGCCCACCAGCGCCACCGTGCGCAGGTCGCCGATGATGCCGTGGTCCTCGATGGCGATGCCGCCCTTCAGGTCCTCGTGGTGGGGGTTCACCGGGCATGCTCCTGGAACGAGATGACGTGCTTGATGCCGCCCTTGGCCTCCACCACCTTCGCGAACTCCGACGGCGGGTGGCGCTGGGTGATGAGCGCCTCCAGCCTCCCGGGCCACTTCGCGCGGAAGCGGGCCAGGTCCTCCAGCGCTTCACGGAAGTCGCTGTCCGACGCGTTCACCGTGCCGAACATCACCCGGTTGCCCAGGACGAGCTGCCCCAGCACCTGGTCACCTTGCAGCTCCAGCGGCTCCTCGCGTCCGGGCACGCCGGTGAAGATGAGCACGCCGTTCTCCTCCAGCACCTGGAGCGAGTCGAAGGCCACCTTCGACGCCCCCGTCGCCTCGTAGATGACGTCCACGCCGCCCAGCTGCTTCTTCAAGGCCCCCACCGTCACCTCCTTGGAGGAGATGTACGGGGCGCCCATCGCCTCGGCGGCGGCGGCCTTCTCATTGGGCTTGGGGCTGCGCGAGTACACCGTCACGTCGAAGCCCGCGCGCATCAGCGCCATGGCGCCCAACTGCGCCACCGGCCCCGCGCCCAGCACCAGCGCCTTGCCGGGGTTCAGCTTCCACGGCAGGCGGGACTGGATGTGCGCCACCTCGCGCAGGCCCTTCTCCGCGATGGTGAGCGGCTCGGTGAGCACGGCCACGCCGCGCAAGGAGTCCTCCGCCTTGTGCAGGTAGGCCGCGTCCTCCACGAAGTGCTCCGCGCAGAAGCCGTGCGCGCCCTGGATGCCGCGCTCCGTGTAGTCCCCCGTCACGCAGAAGTCCGGGTGGCCGTGACTGCACGCGGGGCAGCGCGTGTGCGGACAGGGCCTGCGCACCCGGGGCACCACCAGGTCCCCCGGCTTCAGGCCCTGCACGTGCGCGCCCACCTCCATCACCTCGCCCAGGCACTCGTGGCCCAGGATGAGGTGGTCCTCTCCCTTGGGCGCCGCGCCGTGCTGGCCCTTGAGGATGTCCTGGTCGGTGCCGCACACGCCCACCTCCAGCGTGCGCACCTTGACCTGGGTGGGCGAGTGCAGCCGCGGTTCGGGAACGTCGAGGACGCGCACCTCGCGCGAGGGGAACATGACGGCCACGGCCTTCATGGATGGAGGACTCCTTCCGGGCGAAGTGCTGAATGTCCCAGGACAAGGGGTGCGGACTTGGGACCCATGTCGCAAGTGCCCGTCCGCCGCCCCGTGTTTCCCCACCC
>NZ_RAWC01000307.1:0-8190 GCF_003611685.1 Corallococcus sp. CA049B
CGCTGAAGCTGTCGCTGCATCCGGACCCGGCCCGGGCGCTGCGGGAGATGGCGCTGCTGTTGGACCGGGCGTGGCATCCGAACGTGGTGCGGGTGCACGCCACGGGGCGGTGGCCGGATCCGGTGGAGGGGCTGCCGTACTTCGTCATGGACTGCGTGGAGGGGCTGGCGCTCCACCTCTGGACGGAGACGGTCAACCCCACGTTCCGGCAGGTGGCGATGGTGGGGGGTTCGGTGGCGATGACGCTGGGGGTGCTGCATGCGCGAGGCGTGCTGCACCGCGACCTGAAGCCGGAGCACATCCTGATCCGCGCGAGGGAGCAGGTGCCGGTGCTCATCGACTTCGGGGCCGGGGACCAGACGGGGGCCGCGACGCTCACGACCACCACCCTGCCCCCGGGGACGCTGCACCTGCGCAGTCCGGAGGCCATCCGCTTCCAGCAGCGCCACTGGAGGCAGCCGGAGCTGCGCTATCCCTACCGGGAGGCGGATGACCTGTATGCCCTGGGCGTGTGCCTGTACCGGGCTGTCACGGGGCACTACCCGTTCCCGCCGGGGCAGGAGCCGGAGCTGCTGGCGGTGGCCATCACGGAGCGGCTGCCGCCGTCGCCCCGGGACATCAATCCCCAGGTGCCGGAGCCCCTGTCGAGGGCCATCCTGCGGCTCCTGGAGAAGGAGCCGGAGCAGCGGCCTCGCACGGGGGAGGCGGCGCACTCGGAGCTGATGCGGGGGCTGCTCTCGGGTGGAGCGGCGGCGTTCGAGGCGCACCTCTTCGATGAGATTCCGGGCACGCCGAATCAGATCCGCCGTCCGGCGTGGCCCGCGCAGCCGTACCTGAGGCCCGCGCCCAGGCCCCGGCCCGTTCCCGAACCGGTGGCCCCGCGCCGGTTCCCGGCCTGGGGGTGGGTGGGCGTGGTGGTGTGCCTGGGATTGCTGCTGGCCGGCCCCCGGACCTGGGAGGTCCTGCTTCGGGGCTGGACTCGCCATACAACCCCCCAGGTCCCGGAGAGTGTTTCCGCCCCGCTTGGTCATAAACTGGCGAACCCACCGGACCGCCCGCACAGTGTTCCCGTCGCCGCCCCCGTGGCGGCACAGAAAGAGGAACACACTCCCGTGACGACCAAGCCCCCTGCCCCGCCGTCTCCGAAACCTGTCCGTGCGCTCAAGGCCGCGACGCTTGCGTCCTGCATGGCGGGCATGGCCTGCGCCAGCGCGCCCCTGGTGGACCGGCCCACGCTTCCCGCAGAGGACTGTCCGGAGGATGCGAAGGCGGCGATGCAAAAGCTGAAGGTCGACGAGAGACAGTGGGCCGCCTATTTCGTTCCGAAGACGGATTCTGATTTCGTCACCGTCCGCGAGGGACGTGCCGCTGTGTACACGCACGGCACCGAGGGGCGTGTGCAGTGGGGCTCCATGTTGACCGGTACGCTCTACTTCGGGTCCAAGCGGGTCTACGGTCGTTTCACCCAACTGCGTCAGAAAAAGACAGGTGAAACATATCCAGTCTGTGTCGAACTCTGGTTCCTGGATGACCGTACGCGGGGTGTCCCTCGAAGCGAGGGGGGCGACGAGAACACCGCCGTTGTTCCCAACCTGATGTCCGTGCGAACCGTGTGGCGATACGATGAATAGGAGGACGTGTGCTCCTGTTCCTGCTTCCGTTTCTGGCAGCCGCGGATGGAGGGGTGTCCGACGATGCACCCGCTCCGCTTCCCGAGCAGGTCTGTCCCGACGTGGGACTGGCGACGATGCTCTCCAAGCAACTCCTGGATCAAAGGGGAGCACAGACGTTGGAATTGAAGGGGCTGTCGGGCGCGGAGTTCCAGGTCAGGAGCTTCCGCTCCGCGGGCAGGGTCGCAGTGCAGTTGGAGTTCTCGGGGCGGACGTTCCTGCCCAGTAAAGCTGCCAAGGCAAGCCTCAGCGGTCCGAATCATCAGGCCTTGAGGGTCGTGGAAGTAATCGAGGTGGCTCCCGCCCCTGAAGACGGAATCGCCCGGATCATCGTGGAAATTGAAGCCCAACCCCGGGAAGCTCGCGGTGTCTACACGTTGGAACTCCAGGACGCGGAGGGCACGAAGCTGCTCGTCCTGCCGGGAGTGCGGTTTCCTTCCATCTGATCCACCCACGCCGCACGGACAGAGGCCGCCCGCCGGAGGCGCTTTCCAGAAACCTGTCCGACAGTCGGACAGGTTTTCGCCGCCGGAAGCCCGAGCCCGCGAACCTGTCCGACTGTCGGACAGGTTTTGACCGCCCGGGGCCGGAGGGCGCCCTCCTCCATCAGGTGACGCGGACGGAGGGTGGACCCAAGCGCCCATGTCAGACCCCTGTGGTTGGATGGCGATGCTGGGACGAGGAGGGGAATGGGGATGGGACGAGGCGGACTCGTGGCATATGTAGAGGCGCAGCTTGAGCGCGATATCGCGCTGGGACGGGTGCATCCGAGCGGGCATTTCGGCCCGGAAGCGAAGCTGGCGCGTCGCTTCAACGTGTGCCGGGGCACCCTGCGCGAAGCGGTGCGGCGACTGGCGGCGCGTGGCCTGGTGGTGCAGCACCCTGGCCGCAAGACACGCGCGGTGGCCATGGATGAATCGCTGACGCTGGAGAACCTGGGGCTCGCGATGCATGACGTGCGCTCGCCAAACGCACGGTGGCTCTTGGAGGGCTACTTCAGCCTCAAGCGGCAGGTACTGGTGGAGCTGCTGGCCGACTGCTGCGCGAGGGCCTCGGACCTCGACTTGGACCGGCTGAGGTACATGTGCTTCCAGCTCCAGGACGCGGCGCGCTGGGAGTCGGGGGCAACCTGCGCGCAGGCGGAATTCGAGTTGCTGCGGCAGGCAGCGCGGGTGGCGGCGCGTCCCGGACACGTGCTCCTCGTCCAGTCACTGCAGCGGGCATTCATGGGAGCAGCCTCCCAGCTGCTGCCGCTCATGGGTGGAGAGGCTCTGCGCGAGTGGGCTCTCTGCGCCATGAGAGTTGTGTCTGAGCGCGATACACAGGCCCTCCAACACGAGCTAGCGGCATTGCTCAAGGCGTGCGACGAGCGCGTGCTGAACGCCTTCGCCCCTGCTCCAAGAAAGCCGGCGGCTCCCTCTCCCGAGGGCCACCACGAGCCAGTCACAAGGGACACCGAGGTGCTCGGGGTTTCTGCTCGCCCCGATGAGAAGGTCACCCCCATGGAGTCCGACAGCGGGATGTCGCTGATTCCAGCGCCCCCGGAGCGCGTCCCATCCAATTCCGGTGGGACGTGCGCCGAGGACGTGATGGGCACGGTCTTGGGAGGCTTGTCTGATGTTCGGACAGGCTCTGACGCCTCGTGTCCGGAGAATGGCCTACAGACCGAGGCCCCACCCGCAAGCGACCGCGAACGCCCTCATGGGGTGAATCATCCAAGAGAGAGCGTACTGATTCACGTGGGCCGGTGGGCTTCGCGCCTCTGGCGGTTGATTGCCCACTCCCTGGGCCTCCCTGCTTCATGAGCAACGAGGGTCCTTCCGGATCCGCTGTCGACTGACTCCTGGCTCCCGGCTCAGAAGCCCATCGACAGTGCGAGCTGCTCCGTGCGGTTCACGTCGTCCAGCACCTGCGCGAGCTTCTCGCGGATGGCCGCGGGGGCGTCCGACCCCAGGAACAGGCGCAGCGTCGGGGCTCCGGCGGCCACCGCGTCCACGATGGCCTTCGCGGCCTTCACGGGGTCACCCGGCTGCGTGCCGGCGGACTGCGCCACCCAGGCTCGCGTGGGGCCCATCGACTCCGCGTAGGCAGGCAGCTCCGGCATCGGCCGGAACCCGGGGCCCAGCAGCTTCGTGCGGAACATTCCCGGCTCCACGAGGAGCACCTTCACTCCGAAGGGCGCGACCTCCTTCGCCAGCGCTTCGGAGATGCCTTCCAGCGCGTGCTTCGCCGCGCTGTACGCCCCCGCGCCCGGGTACCCGACCAGCCCGGTCAGGCTCGAGACCTGCACGATGATGCCCGTCCGCCGCTCGCGCAGGTGCGGCAGCACCGCTCGCGTCATCGCCACCGCTCCAAAGAAGAGCGGCTCGAATATCGCTCGCAGCTCCGCGTCGCTCGTCTCCTCCACCGCTCCCAACACCGAGTAGCCCGCGTTGTTCACCAGCACGTCGATGGCCCCGAAGTGCTTCAGCGCCGCAGTGATGGACTCCTGCACCTGCTCCGCCTTCGTCACGTCCAGTTGGAGCGCGAGCACCCGGTCCGGGGCCCTCGCCACCAGGTCCTCCAGCGTGCGCGGGGCTCGCGCCGTCGCGACCACGCGCTCCCCTCTCGCGATGACCTCCTCCACGATGTTCCGGCCAAACCCAGACGACGACCCCGTGACGAACCAGACCTTGCCCTGTGCGTTCATGACTGCCTCCGTGGCCCATGAAGTACGCCCCGGGCCTCCGCTCCGAAACGCGTCGTCTCTGGATGCACTTTGTAGCTACGCTAAGGAATGCGCGACGACCTCTCCGGCCTCATGGCGTTCCTCGCGGTGGCTCGCAGGCGCAGCTTCACCGCCGCCGCGTCGGAGCTCGGGGTCACCCCCTCCGCGGTGAGCCAGAGCCTCCGGGCCCTGGAAGTGCGCGTGGGCGTGCGGCTCCTCCAGCGCACCACCCGCAGCGTGGGGCTCACCGAGGCCGGCGCGCGCTTCCTCTCGCGGCTCGAACCCGCGATGCACGGCGTGCAGGACGCCTTCGAGTCCCTGGGCGAGCTTCGCGACCGGCCCACGGGGCTCTTGCGCCTGACCCTGCCCCGCTACGGCTACCAGGAGGTGCTGGGGCCCCGCCTCGCGGAGTTCCTCGCCGCCCATCCGGACATCCGCGTGGACATCCACCTGGAAGACGCGCTCGTCGACATCGTCCAGCAGGGCTTCGACGCGGGCTTCCGCGTCGGTGAGCTCGTGGACCGCGAGATGATCGCCATCCCCGTGAGCGGCGACATCGTCATGCACGTGGTGGGCTCGCCCGCGTACTTCGCCAACCGCGGCAAGCCGAAGCACCCTCGCGAGCTGCGTGACCACGACTGCATCAACTACCGCAGCCGGACCACCAGCGGGCTCCTCCGCTGGGGGCTGAGCGACGGCGCAAAGCGCGTCGAGGTCGCCGTCGAGGGCCGCGTGGTGTTCGATGACGCGGAGCTGGTGCTGGACGCCGCCGTCGCCGGGCTGGGGCTCGCCTATGTCCCGGAGAGCCGCGTCCGGAAGCTGCTCGCGGAGAAGCAGCTCGTGCGCGTGCTCGAACCGTACTCCGCCACCCTCCCCGGCTTCTTCCTCTACTACCCGAGCCGCGTCCAGGTGGCGCCCAAGCTCAAGGCGCTCGTCGACTTCTTCAAGCTGAAGCGGCGGCGCTGACGCCTCCAACTACTTCGCGGGAGGCGGCTCCACGGGCAGCGTTTGCGCCCGCTTCTCCACCGCGCGCAGCGTGTCCACCACCGCGTCGTTCTGCCCCACGCTGGCCAGGAACCCGGGGACGGAGCCCCCGGGGTCCACGGTGAATTTGTAGACGACCCAGGACGTGCCTTCGCCCTTCGGCTCCACCTTCCAGCTGCCCTCGTTCAGCCGCAGGCGCACCACGTCCCGCCGGGCGGGGAACGCGTCCGGCTCCGCCTTCCAGCGCTGCTGGTACACACCCGTCCCGTCCGGCGCGACCTTCGACTCCGTCACCACGTGGCAGATGTAGTCGCGTGAGGACACCACCGGCAGGTCCAGCCGCGTGTACGTCAGCCGCCCGCCGTCGTCCGTGGGCCGCACCACCCGCGACTCCTTCACGTACGGCATGAAGAGCCGGTACGAGCCCTGGTCCTCCAGCGCCGTTTGAATCTGCAACGCGCTCGCCTTGAGCTCGCCCTCCGCCCAGATGTCCTTGGCCTTCGTCCCCGGGCGGGGCCGCACCTTGATCACGAAGGGCTTCGTCGCCACCGTCTCCCATTCCTGTGCCCCCGCCACGCCCGCCGCCAGCACCACCGCCAGGGCCAGGCCCCAGCGCCGCGTCATTCCCGACATGTGTCTGCCCTTTGGTTCCGCGCGTGCCCGGCCCTTCGCGGCGCTTGCGTCACCTGTATCCCATCTTTCCGACACCCGGACGACCCGGGCCTGCCCCCGAGACGACTCGGGCACACGGGCCGCTCGACTTTGCGAGCAAGCCTTGGCAAGCCTTGCTCCCATGGCTCCTCACTTCTCCGGTCCCCCGCCCGAACGCGGTCTGTTCTGCAACCGCACCCTCAACATGCGCGCCATCAAGGCCGTGGGCTACGACATGGACTACACGCTCATCCACTACCGCGTGGAAGCGTGGGAACGCCGCGCCTACGAATACATTCGCGACCGTCTGGTGGAGCAGGGCTGGCCCGTGGCCGACCTGACCTTCGACCCGATGCTCGCCATCCGCGGCCTCATCATCGACACCGCCAAGGGCAACCTGCTCAAGGCCAACCGCTTCGGCTTCGTGAAGAAGGCCCTGCACGGCAGCCGCCCCATGGACTTCGAGACGCAGCGCGAGGCCTATGCCCGCACCGTCATCGACCTGGCGGACCGGCGCTGGGTGTTCCTCAACACGCTGTTCTCCCTCTCCGAGGCCTGCATCTACGCGCAGCTCGTGGACCGCCTGGACGCCGGCCAGCTCCCGGGCCCCATGGGCTACGCGGACCTCTACGAGCACGTGCGCAAGAACCTGGACGCCACGCACATGCAGGGGCGCCTCAAGGCGGAAATCATCGCGGACCCCGAGCGCTACGTCATCGACGACCCGGAGACGCCGCTCGCGCTGCTGGACCAGAAGAACGCCGGCAAGAAGGTGCTGCTCATCACCAACAGCGAGTGGGCCTACACGGAGCCCATGATGCACTTCGCCTTCGACCGGCACCTGCCCGAAGGCATGACCTGGCGCCAGCTCTTCGACGTGGTCATCGTCAGCGCGCGCAAGCCCGAGTTCTTCACCACGCGCTCCACCCTCTTCGAGGTGGTGGAGGCGAATGGTGAAGCGCTGCTGCGGCCGCACTCCGGGCCGCTCGACAAGTCCAAGCCCTACTTCGGCGGCAGCGCGCTGGAGCTGGAGCGGCACCTGGGCATGTCCGGCGACGAAATCCTCTACGTGGGCGACCACATGTTCGGCGACGTGCACGTCAGCAAGAACGTGCTGCGCTGGCGCACCGCGCTCATCCTGCGCGAGCTGGAGGACGAGGTGCGCGCCATCGCCGCCTTCCGCGCCACCGAGGTGCGCATTGGCGAGCGCATGCTCAAGAAGGAGCGCCTGGAGGCGGAGAGCTGCCAGGTGCGCCTGGAGCTCCAGCGGCGCAGGCACCAGTACGGCCCCCGCTCGGACGGCCCGGAGGGCGAGCTGGTGACGCGGCTCACGGAGCTGCGCGCGGAGCTGGAGGCGCTGGACGCGGAGCTGGGCCCCATGGCCCGCGCGGCCGGGGAGCTGTCCAACCCGCACTGGGGCCTGCTCACCCGCGCCGGCAACGACAAGAGCCACCTGGCGCGGCAGGTGGAGCGCTACGCGGACATCTACACGTCGCGCGTGAGCAACTTCCTCTTCGCCACGCCGTTCGTCTACCTGCGCAGCCCGCGCGGCAGCCTCCCGCACGACCCCAGCATCCCCGGCGGGACCCCGGTGTTCACCACCGGGGACGGCGCGGGCAGCGGCCCGGCGGAGTAGCGCCCGGGCCCCAAGGCGCCTCGCGCCTACTGCGTGAGGCGCCAGAGGGCCTGCAGGTCCGCGGGCAGGTTGCTGGCCACCTTGTCCGCCTCGCCTTCTGAAATCTGGTCCTGGAAGGCGCGCAGCACCGCGCGGATTACCAGCTCCGCCCGGTCCAACGGCATCTGGAGGTCCTCCGCGACGGACGCAATCAGCTCCTCGCGACCGAAGCGGTGGGGGTGCCGGGGGCGCTCCTCCGGCGGCGGCAGGAACTCCACCAGCAGCCGTGGCAGCTGGGACTCCAGGTTCCGCGCTCCGTTGGGCATGAGCCGGCGCTCCAGCGCGCTCAGCACCGACACGGCGGCGGACTCCGCGAGCGCGGGAGGCAGGGCGCTCAAGTCACACAGGTGGTGGATGAACGCCGCATAGGTGGCGCGCACGTGGGCTTCATGCCTCCGCGCGTGGCGTTCCTGCTTCTCGGTTTCGGTGTCGTGGGCCTGGGACATGGGCACACCTCTGGCGGGTGAGGGGGGACGGGACCTCCTGGAAGGTGGGCACCGGAA
>NZ_RAWC01000308.1:0-8116 GCF_003611685.1 Corallococcus sp. CA049B
GCGCTGGGGCCTGCTGGGGCTGGTGGTGGTGGGACTGCTGTCGGGCTGCGCGGACCGGGAGCGCTCGTCGCTCGCGGACGGCCGGCTGACGGCGACGCCGGGCGGCGTCGACTTCGCGCGGGTGGCCGTTTTCGACGCTCGCGAATCCACGGTGACGCTGCGCAACGTGGGCCGCGCGCGCATCACGGTGGACGAGGCCTGGGTGGAGGGGCCGGAAGGCGCCTACAAGGCCGAGTTCACCCATGAGGGGCCTCACAGCCTGGTGCCGGGCAGCGAGTGCACGCTGAAGGTGCGCTTCGCGCCGCTGGCGCAAGGCGGTCTGCCCGCGGTGCTGGTGGTGCGCTCGGACACGCGCATCGAGCCGCTGATGCGGATTCCCCTCAACGGCGCCGGCGTGGACGCGTGGGCGCGGGTGACGCCGCGCGCGCTGGACTTCGGCCGCATCGAGGCGGACTCCACCAAGACGCTGGGCGTGACGCTGGACAACCCCACGGAGCTGCCGGTGATGGTGACGCCCAGGCTGGTGGGCGCGGACAAGGACGAGTTCGTCGCGGCGCCGGTGACGGTGAACCCGGGCGAGCGCGTGGAGTTGCCCCTCACCTTCAACCCGGTGCGGGTGGGCAAGAAGCGGATTGCGCTGGCCATCTCGCCCTGCCACGGGTGCGCGGACGTGCCGGTGCAGGTGACGGCGGAGTCGCTGGAGCGCGCGGTGGTGGCGGAGCCGGAGGTGTTGGACTTCGGCGCGGTGCCGGTGGACCGCGACGCCATCAAGGCCTCCAGCCTGCGCAACATCAGCACGGAGCCGGTGACGGTGACGTCGCTCATGCTGGATGGCACGGACGCGTCCTTCAGCCAGAACAACACGGGCCTGCCGCTGGTGCTCCAGCCGGGCGAGGTGCGCGCCTTTGAGATCCGCTACAGCCCCGGCCACATGGGCGCGGCCACGGACCGCGCCGTCTACACCGTGGTGAGCAAGCGCCACCCCACGCTGCCCGTGCCGCTGCGCGGCTTCGGCGGCGCGTCCGAGCTGTGCGTGTCGCCGATGATGCACGACTTCGGCGAGCAGCCGCTGGGCTCCAAGGTGCGCGTGGTGGTGAACGTGAAGAACTGCGGCACGGACAACGCGGGGCCGCTGACCATCAACACGCTGGACTGGACGCCGGACGCCACGGGCGCCCAGCTCCAGTTCAACAACAAGCCGGTGCCGCTGCCGTTCACCCTGCCGGCCAACGGCGAGCTGAACCTGGAGGTCTTCTACGAGCCCATGCGCGAGGGCAGCGCGTCCGGCGCGCTGGTGATGACCACGAGCGCGTTCTCCGCGGCCACCGTGCAGCTGGACTTCTTCGGCAGCGCGCGGGCGCATGCGCCGTGTGACTTGACCGTCACGCCGGAGCTGGTGGACTTCGGCACCCTCCCGCCGGGCCGCGGGGCGGTGCTGGGCGTGAAGCTGGAGAACAAGGGACAGGACCTGTGCCCCGTGAAGAACATCCGCATCGCCAACGACGGCGGCGGCGTGTTCAAGATGCCCGGCGGCGAGCTCTTCGGCGGCATCATCTACCCGGGGGACTGGTTCAGCTTCCAGGTGGCGTTCCAGGCGCCCTTCACCGGAGGCAGCTTCGCGGGTGAGCTGCAGGTGGAGCAGTACAACCCGGTGACGCCGGTGCGGCAGGTTCCGCTGATGGCGAACTCGCAGGAGACGTGCCTGGTGGCGTCGCCCTGGTACCTGGACTTCGGCCTGGGCCGCAAGGACTGCCGCCCGGCGCCGCGTGAGGTGAACTACCTCAACGCGTGCACCACGCCCGTCACCATCTCCAACGTCTTCATCGGGCCGGGCACGACGGACACGGAGTTCGAGCTGTTGGACCACCCGGCGCCGCCCGCGTTCCAGCTTCAGCCGGGCGAGTCCTTCACGGTGGGCGTGGACTACCTGGCGCAGGTGACGGGCATGAACCTGTCGCCGCTCTTCGTGGACTCCAGCGACCTGCCCATCCCGCTGATGGTGCCGCTCATCGGTGAGTCGTCGAAGAAGACGGACAAGACGGACAACTTCGTGCAGCAGGACGTGAGCAAGGTGGACGTGCTGTTCGTCGTGGACAACACGGCGTCCATGGTGGAGGAGCACCCGAAGCTCGTGTCCGCCATCCCCGCGTTCGTGGACGCCGCGCGCAACAAGGCGGTGGACGTGAACATGGCGGTGACGACGACGGGCATCTCCGCGGTGTCCGGCGCGTGCCCGGGCGGCGCGCTGGGCGGCGAGGCCGGCCGCTTCTTCCCGGCGGACAACAGCCGCCAGCGCATCCTCACCCTGGCCACGCCGGACGTGACGCAGGTGCTCCAGCAGAACGTGCAGGTGGGCCAGTGCGCCCAGGTGGAGCAGGGCTTTGAGGCGATGCGCCGCGCGCTCACGTCTCCCCTGGTGAACAACGCGGATGATCCGCGCACGCCGCTGGCCAACGACGGCAACGCGGGCTTCCTGCGCGACTCCGCGGCGCTGGTCGTGGTGTTCGTGGGCGACGAGGACGACCACTCGCCGGACGCGGTCGCCACGTACGTGCAGTGGGCGCAGCAGCGCAAGGGGGAGAACCAGCCGCAGCGGGCCACGTTCTTCGCCATCGCGCCCACCAAGACTTCCTGCTCCACGGCGGGCGGCACTGGCACCCGGTACGCGGACGCGGCGGCGCAGACGGGCGGCGAGGTGCTCAACGTCTGCGCGGCGGACTACGCGCCGCTGCTCCGGCAGGTGGCCAACAAGGCGTTCAGCGCGCAGGACCGCTTCCCGCTGAGCGAGGAGCCCGACGCGGGCACGGTGGTGGTGAGCGTCAACGGCGCCCCCACCCCCAGCGGGTGGACCTACGACGCCGCGTCCAACAGCGTGGTGTTCAGCGTGGTGCCGCCGCCGGGCTCCAGGGTGGCCATCACCTACCGCCGCGCCTGCGCCAACGACTGAACGGTGGGGAACCCGTGGTTGTGGACCCCGTGACGGGCCGGCCATCCGGCCCCGAACGGGGGTGTCAGACCCCGGTGCTACAGCACTGCATCTGCCTGTGCGGATGACCAGAAAATTGGAGGCGCTCCCTCGGTGTGTACCCTGCGGAGCGTCTGCACGCTGTTGCCCTGGAGGCGCTGTGAACACCTGGACCCCTGATGAGCCCATGAAGTCCTCTCCGCGCGCCGGTGCGCCGGGGCTGCGGGTCATCCGCGGGGAAGGGCAGCGCAAGCAGGAGCCGCTGGCGGACCGGAACGCGGTGGCGCGGGTGCTGATGGAGGCCGGGGCGGACATGCTGCTCAAGCGCATCAGCCCCGTGAGGGCGCAGGAGATCGAGCGCAAGGTGGACCGGGTGCTGGACCTGTTCGACCGGGTGGACGCGGCGCCGGTGCTGATGCCGGTGCTCAAGCGGCACCTGGACGACCTGGAGGCCCTGATGCGGGAGACCCGCGAGGTCCGGGCCGCCCGGCGCTAGGGCACACGCCCGGTGGAACCTTCGAAAAGCCCAGGGGGATTCGATGTTTGATTCCCCTGGCCCGGCCGCTTACGCTTGGGGTTCGCCTCCTCGCGTCCGGCCGTGTCCATCGAAACCTACGGCAGCTACCAGCTCCTGAAGCGCCTCGCCACGGGCGGCATGGCGCAGATCTACCTCGCGCGCCGGCCGGGTTCGGATGCTCCGGACAAGCTGCTGGTGTTGAAGCGGATCCTCCCGCACCTGTCGGAGAACGACGAGTTCGTCCGGATGTTCCTGGACGAGGCGCGGATCGCGGCCCGGCTCGCGCACCCCAACGTGGTGCAGATCTACGACCTGGGGGCGGAGGGGGACACCTTCTTCATCGCCATGGAGTACATCCATGGCGTGGACGCGCGCCGGCTCTGGAAGCGCTCGGAGACGGCGGGGCGTCCGCTGCCGGT
This sequence comes from Corallococcus sp. CA049B, assembly GCF_003611685.1. Classification (NCBI taxonomy): domain Bacteria; kingdom Pseudomonadati; phylum Myxococcota; class Myxococcia; order Myxococcales; family Myxococcaceae; genus Corallococcus; species Corallococcus sp. CA049B. The sequence continues at coordinate 3,902 of NZ_RAWC01000308.1, forward strand.
GCCCATCGTCTGCCGCATCCTGCTGGAGGCGTGCGCGGGCCTGGACTACGCGCACAAGAAGACGGACGCGGCGGGGCGCCCGCTGGGCATCGTGCACCGGGACGTGTCACCGCAGAACATCCTGGTGACGTTCGACGGTGGCGTGAAGGTGGTGGACTTCGGCATCGCGAAGGCGGCGGATCAGGCCACCGTCACGCGCTCCGGGGTGCTCAAGGGCAAGTATTCGTACATGTCGCCGGAGCAGGCCGCGGGCCAGCGCGTGGACCGGCGCTCGGACGTGTTCGCGCTGGGCGTGGTGCTGCATGAGCTGCTGACGGGGGGCCGGCTCTTCAAGCGCGTCAGTGACATGCTGACCCTGTCGGCGGTGGCGGAGTGCAACGTCCCGGTGCCGTCGCAGGTGGCGCCCCGGGTGCCGGCGGAGCTGGACGCCATCGTGCTCAAGGCGCTCGCGAAGGACCCGGACGCGCGCTACCAGCACGCGCAGGAGCTGCAGCGGGCGCTGGAGGGGTGGCTCGCGTCGCAGCCGCAGCCGTGTGGCACGCCAGCGGACCTGGCCGGGTACATGCGGGAGCTGTACTCGGACCGGCTGACGGAGGAGGCGCGCTCCGGCGAGGTGCAGGTGACGGACGAGGAGGCGGGAGTGGCTCCGCCGCCCGCGCCGCGCCGTTCGGTGATGCGGCCCGCGACGGCGCTCGCGCGCACGGAGAACGAGCCCACCACCACGCTGCGCCCGAACCGGCCGAGCCGTCCCAGCGGGAAGGTGGAGGCGCGCCGCGAGGACGCGGAGGCGGAGGGGGCGCGCTCGGAGGTTCGGGGCCCGGACACCCGTCCGGAGGGCCGCAACGCGGAGGCGCGGGTGGAAGCGCGCAACGCGGAGGCCCGCGCTGTCGACGCCCGGCCGGAGCCCCGCTCGGAGGTCCGCAACGCGGAGGCCCGGAGCGTGGAGGCCCGCGCTGTCGACGCCCGCCCGGAGCCCCGCTCGGAGGTCCGCAACGCGGAGGCCCGGAGCGTGGAGGCCCGCGCTGTCGACGCCCGGCCGGAGCCCCGCTCTGAAGTTCGCAACGCCGACCCGCGCGCCGAGGCCCCCCGGGGCATGACGGGCTCGCGGCGGGCCCTGGAGTCACCGCCCTCGCGGAGCACCCGGCCGGTGCGCCTGGAGGAGCCGTCCCTCCCGACGGTGACGCAGGACGAGGACGGTCCCACGCTCGCGATGGTGGACACGCAGGGGAAGCTCTCCGGCGGGTTCCAGATAGAGGAGGACGGGCCCACGCTCGCGATGGTGGACACGCAGGGGAAGCTCTCCGGCGGGTTCCAGGTGGAGGAGGACGGCCCCACGCTCGCGATGGTGGACACGCAGGGGAAGCTCTCCCGCGGGTTCCAGATAGAGGAGGACGGGCCCACGCTGGATCAGCGCTCCATGACGACGCTGACCCAGGATGACGAGGACGACTCGACCCTGGACATGCGCGCTGTCTCCCGCGCGGACGTGGACGAGGGCCCCACGCAGGACCTGCGCGCCGTGCCGCGCTCCGAGATTCCAGTCCCCCGGCCGGGTGGGCCCACGCCGTCCGGCGAACACCGCGGCCACCGGCTCCCAGTGCCCGCGCCCCACGCGACCATCGAGGAGATGACCGCGTCCACCGCGCCGCGCTCCGCGTCCCGCGCGCCCATGCCCAACGCGTGGGTGCCGCCGGCCCGCACCGGAACGCTCACCGAGCAGTCCGCCGTGACGCCGCCGAAGCGCCGCGCGCTCCTGTACGGCGCCATCGTGCTCGTCGCGATCCTGGTGGGCGTCGGCATCGTGTGGAGCCTGGGCCCGGGCGCCAGTGGCGTGCACGTGGAGTCCGAGCCCGAGGGCGCGCGCGTCGTCTTCGAGGACCGGGTGCTCCCGGAGCGCACGCCGCTGACGCTGCCGACGGTGAAGCCCGGCCGCTACTGGGTCGTGCTCATCAAGGAAGGCTACCGCGAGCTGCGCACGCAGATCGTCATCCCGCCGTCTGGCCGGCTGGACGTGGGGCCGCTGAAGCTCGTGCCGCTGCCGTCGTCCGGAAAGCCCGGTGCGGAGCCGCCCGCGACCGCGCCCCCGCCGCCTTCAACGACCCCGGAGCCCGGCGTCGGGCCCTCCGGCGTGGCCGGTCCCCGTGAGCCGGATGCGCTGACTCCCGAAGTGAAGCAGGCCCAGGAGTCCCCTGGCGCCCAGGCTCCCGCGCCGGGGGGGCAGGCGCCCGTCGCCACGGCGCTGCCCGCGGCGGAGGTGCGTGAAGCCGCCCGCGCCGCGGAGCGCTCCGCGCCGGTGAGCTTCGTGGTGACGCCCTGGGCGGAGGTGTCGTGCAACGGCCGCAAGCTGGGGGAGACGCCCTTCCAGCCGGTGAAGCTGGGGGTGGGCCTCTATGACTGCAAGTTCACCAACCCCGAACTGAAACGCACTGTCAGCCGCCGCATCGAGGTGCGTCCCATCGACCTCAACGTGGTGACGGTCAAGTTCGAGTAGGCGTGGCCTTGGACCCTTCCGTGACGCTCGAGGCAGGCACCCACGTCGGCAAGTATGTCGTGCGCCGCAAGCTCGCCGAAGGGGGCATGGCGGAGATCTTCCTGTGCACCGCGCGCGGGCCGGAGGGCTTCGAGAAGGAGGTCGTCATCAAGCGCGTGCGGGCGTTCCTCGCGAGCGACCCGGACTTCGTGCAGATGTTCATCGCGGAGGCGCGGCTGGCCTCGCGGCTCAACCACGCCAACGTGGTGCAGATCTTCGACTTCGACAAGCACGAGGACACCTACTACCTGGCGATGGAGTACGTGCGCGGCTGCTCGCTGTGGGAGCTGCGCAAGCGGAGCAAGGAGTCGATGACGCCGATGCCGCCCGTGCTGGTGGCGCACATCGGCGCGGAGGTCGCGCGCGGGCTGCACTATGCCCACCGCCTGCGCGTGAATGGCGAGCTGCTGAACCTGGTCCACCGGGACGTCACGCCGCACAACGTGCTCGTGTCCTACGACGGCGCGGTGAAGCTCACCGACTTCGGCATCGCGAAGGCGGGCAACAAGCTGACGAACCCCGGCGTGCTCAAGGGCAAGTTCGCGTACATGTCGCCCGAGCAGGCCCGGGGCGAGAGCGTGGACGTGCGCACCGACGTCTTCGCGCTGGGCGTGGTGCTGTGGGAGTTGCTCACCGGCGGGAGGCTGTTCCAGGGGGATTCGGAGATCGCCGTCCTGCGCGCGGTGCAGGAGAGCGCCATCGTGCCGCCCGCGCGCCTCAACCCGGACGTGCCGCCGGACCTGGACGCCGCCATCTGCCGCGCGCTGGAGCGCGACCTGTCCAAGCGCTTCCAGACGGCGGGCGAGCTGGAGCGCGCGCTGGCGCAGTGCGTGTTGAACCACGCCCGCTCCGTGGATGACACCGACGTGGGCGCGTTCGTCCGGCCGCTGTTCCCCATCGCGGCCAGCAACCAGGCGCTGCCCGCGCTCCCGGAGCGCACCGCGCTGCAGGACGGAGCGCTGCCCGCCGGAGCGCCGCCCCGCGAGCCCACGGCGGTGATGCCGTCGCGCGAGCACGCCTCGGGAGCGAAGCGGGGCGCCTCGCCGGACGAGGACCGCCACGGGACGACGCTGGTGCTGTCGCGAGACGACCCGTCGCCGAACGGCCGTCCTCCGCAGCCCACGCCGCAGATGCCGTTGCAGTCCATGGGAAGGGAAGCGCCGCTCGCCAGGCGCAGCGAATCCCGCGAGGTCCCCGCCGCCAGGGCTGAGTCCCCGAGCGACGAGAACTCCATGGCCTGGACCGGCTCCGCCGATGACGACGTCGGTGCACCCGAGGACGGAGGCTCGCGGTCATCCGCCTCCGCGCGCCGTCGGGAGGAGTCCTCGAGCCGCAAGCCCGACACCGCCTCCGCGCGCCGGGCCGGTTCCGCCGGCAAGGCTGACACCGCCTCCGCGCGTCGTGCCGCGCCTCTCGCGGATGAGTTCCCCGGCGCCGACGACGACCGCGAACTCGATACGGTCTCCGCCACCGAGCCGGGGCCCCCCGTCGCGCCGGGCCGCAAGCGCGCCCTGTGGGCTGGAGCCGCCGCGCTGGGACTCGCGGGCCTCGTGGGCGTCCTCGCCGTGGCCCGCTCGAACACCGGTGCCCGGGACGTGGGGCAGGGGAGCCCGCCCGCGCAGGCCTCGCCCCCGGCGACGAACCCGCCTCCGGCCACCACCGCGGTGCCCCCGGCAGAACCCGCC
>NZ_RAWC01000309.1:0-8102 GCF_003611685.1 Corallococcus sp. CA049B
GCCGTGGCCTTCGTGCTGCGCCTGGGCCACGCGCTGCACCGCCACGGCACGCCCGCCCACCGCCTGGAGGGGCTGATGATGAAGGTGAGCGAGCGGCTGGGCCTGGAGGCCCGCTTCTTCTCCACGCCCACCTCCATCTTCGCGTCCTTCGGTCCCCCCGAGGACCTGCGCACCAGCCTCATCCGCGTGGAGCCCGGCGACTTCGACCTGGAGCGCCTCATTCTCCTGGACATGCTCGCGGACGACGTCATCCAGGGACGCCTCACGCCGACGGATGGCGCCACCCGGGTGGAGGCCATCCTCGCCCGGCCCCCCCGCTACGGTCCCGTCCTGCAGCTGCTCTGCTGGATGCTGGCGGGCGCATCCGCGGCGCTGCTGTTCGGCGGCGGCTGGAAGGAGATGGGCGTCGCTGGCGTCAGCAGCCTGGCCATTGGCGTGCTGGACCTGCTGACGCGCAAGCAGCCGACCACCGCCCGCGTGCTGGAGCCCGTGGCGGCCGTGCTGTCCGCCGCGTTCGCGGGCATCGCGGCCCACTTCTTCGGCCCGCTGCACGGCGAGGTGGCCACGCTCGCGGGCCTCATCGTCCTGTTGCCCGGCCTCACGCTCACCATCGCCGTCAACGAAGTCGCCACGCGCAACCTCATCTCCGGCACCTCACGCCTCACCCACGCCGCGCTGGTGTTCCTCCAGCTGGGCTTCGGCGCGGCCCTGGGCAGCCGCGTGGCCACGGTGCTGCCGCCCGTGCCCATGCCCACGCCGGCCCTGCCCACGGTGCTTCCCCCGGGGGTCGCCCTCTTCGCGCTCGTGGTGGCGGGCTTCGCCATCGCGGTGCTCTTCCGCGCCCGGCCTCGGGACTGGGGATGGATTGCCCTGGCCGGCGCCGCCGCGTTCATGGGCGCGCGGCTGGGAGCGCTGCTGCTGGGGCCTCAGCTGGGCGCCTTCGCGGGCGCGCTGCTGTTGGGCGTCGGGAGCAACGCGCTGGCGCGGCTGCGCAACCGGCCCGCCGTCACCACCGTGGTGCCGGGGCTGATGCTGCTCGTCCCCGGCAGCGTGGGCTTCCGCAGCCTGGCGTCGCTGCTGGAGCGCGACGTGGTGGCCGGCGTGGACACGGCCTTCTCCATGCTGATGGTCGCGGTGGCGCTGGCGGCGGGCCTGCTGTCCGCCAACGCCATCATGCCTTCGCGCAAGGTGCTCTAACGGGCCGGCCTCACGCCAGCCGCAGCAGGTACACACCCGCGAGCGCGACGATGAAGTACGGCACCAGCACCGCCGCGCCCGCGTACTCCTTCGCCATGCGCTGACCGAAGAAGAGCGCCAGCAGCGACAGCGCGGACAGCGCCGCGCCCAGGTACGCAATGAACGGGTTGCCGTTCACCAGGAGCGCCACCGCGCCCGCCCCGCTCAGCGCCCCGGCCGCCAGCTCCATCAGGGTGATGACCGCCAGCATTGGCGTCACCACGCCCTTCAGGGGCGACTTGGAGAAGTGGCCGGTCAGCCACCCCAGGTTCCCCTTCCAGTCCACGACCTTGTCCAGGCCGGACTGCAGGAAGAGGATGGCCAGGAAGGCGGCGCACAAGAGCTGCGGGAGCCAGAGCGTGAAGCGGGCGGAGTCGAAGGGCGGCATGCGCGCACTCTAGCGCCCCCTCCGCCGCTCCCAAGCCCCGTGAGCAGGCAGGCGGCCGGGCCGAGGGGAATGTTCTGGCGACAATCCAGCCGGGCAGGCTCCCGCCGACAGGTCCGGCTCCATAACTTGGCAAGGCCATGGCCTCCGATCAGGTAGCGCGACGCGTCTTCGTGGGTCTCATCCTGCTGTCCATCGTCCTGTTGTGCCTGGTCATCCGGCCCTTCGCGGAGGCGTTCTTCCTGGCGGCGGTGCTGGCGGGCACCTTCTACGGGCTGCACACCCGGCTCCGGAAGCGGCTGCACGGCCACGGCAACGTGTCCGCCGGCATCATCGTCAGCGGCATCCTGCTGGCGCTGCTCCTGCCCCTGGGCGGCCTCACCGCCTTCGTCGTCGCGGAGGTGTCCGAGGGCGCGCGCTTCGTGACGGAGGCCGTGCAGAAGGACGGGATGACGGGCCTGGTGGAGAAGCTCCCCAGCGGCATCCAGGGCCCGGTGAGCAAGCTGATCGAGCGGCTCCCGCTGGAGCAGGCCGAGTTGGATCAGAAGCTCCAGGAGCAGATGACGAACCAGGGTGGCACCGCCGCCAAGGCCGTGACGGGAGCGGTGGCCGCCACGGGCAGCATCATCCTCCAGCTGACGATGATGCTCATCGCCCTCTTCTTCTTCCTCACCGACGGCGCGCGGCTGGTGCAGTGGTTCGAGAGCGTGTCGCCGCTCCGGCGCGGGCAGACGCGGGAGCTCTTGCGCGAGTTCAAGAGCACCTCCGTGTCGGTGCTCGTCTCCACCATCGCCACCGCGGGCGTCCAGGCCGCGGTCGCGCTCATCGGCTTCCTCATCGTGGGGGTGCCCGCGCCGCTGTTCTTCGCGGGCCTCACCTTCTTCCTCGCCCTCATCCCCGCCGTGGGCGCCGCGGTGGTGGTGCTCTTCGCCGCGGGCCTGATGTTCTTGAGCGGCCACCCGTGGGCGGCCCTCTTCCTGGCCATCTGGGGCGTCGTCGTGGTGGGGCTCGTGGACAACGTCGTCAAGCCGCTCCTGGCCCGGAAGGGCATGAACCAGCACGGCGCCATCGTCTTCTTCGCCCTCCTGGGCGGCCTGGCCGCGTTCGGCGCGGTGGGCCTCTTGCTGGGGCCCCTCATCGTCGCCTTCTTCCTCTCCGTGGTGCGCATCTACGAGCGCGACTACGGCCGGCCCAACGGACGGATGGGCGACCCGGCCACGCCGGGAGGCCCCATCGAGCCGGGCACCCACCGCGTCGTGCTGACCACGGAGTCCGGCACGCCCATCCCGGACTCCGACAGGACGTCCAACCACTGACGGCCCCGCGCCCCGCTCAGGGCGTGGACTTCACCGGCGCCGCGCCCTTCTTCGCGGGGGTCGGCGCCGGAGCCGTGTCCGGCCCCAGCTCCTTGAAGGCCTCGCGCACCGCGTCCGGTGAGCCCGCCACCTTCGCGGCGACGCGGCTGGCCTCCGCGGGGGACAGCCGGCCCAGCAGGCTGCGCTCCAGGTGCTGATCCACGAAGGCCTGGGTGGTGTCCTCCTTCAGGTCCACCAGCGCGCCCTTCGCGTCCAGCACCGGTATCACGCGCGGCGAATTGAGCAGCAGCACCGTGGGCACGTCCACGGCCTTCACCCGGCGGGCGACCTCGTCGCGCAGCTTCGGGTCGAAGTGGATGCCCTTCTCCTGCACCAGCGCGCGGATGCCCTCGTAGTCGCCGGTGGCCTTGATGACCATCAGCTTGGAGAGCAGCTCGCCCACGGCCTCGCGCATCTTCGCGTAGTCCGGAATCACCAGGTAGGTGCGGCCGTCTTGCGTCACCTGCTTCACCGCGCCCTTCTCCTCCAGGAACGTCACCGTCATGTGGTGGCCGCGCTGGTGGTCCTCCTCGAAGGCGTTGCCTTCTTCCACGCGGCGCAGGTTGGTGAGCCCCTCCACCAGGAAGTCCCGGTACATCTGCCGGGCGATGGCCTCGTGGTCCGGCGACAGCTCCGCGAGCGCCGGGTCGAACGCGTGCCACAGCGCGACCAGGTCCGCCCGCGCCTCCTCCAGCGTGTTGTCGTACTCCTTGAGGAAGACGGACGGGGACTGGCCCTTGAGCTTCGGGTCCACCTGGCCGGAGGCGTGGCCCAGCACCTCATGGAAGGCCACCAGCCACTTGCGCGCGGTGACGGAGTACTTCTGGGCCTGCTCGCGGTCCTCCGCCGTGCGGGAGAACTCCAGCGCCAGGGGCAGCCGCGTCACGGCGGAGGCGGCGTCCATGACGTTGGTGATCATCACGCTCTTGCTGCCGTACTTCTCCCGGATGTGCTGCTCGTTGGGCAGGTTGATGCCTGCGGGCGGCTCCGGGTGGGACGTGATGAGGTTGATGGCCTTGGCCACCGGCAGCGACACCTTCTTGCGGCGATACTTCTGGGGCCAGGGCAGCCGGTCCTCGAAGTACTGGGCCTTCTGGCCCATGAGCACCATGATCTGGTTCTCCGCCGTGTCGCGGTAGTTGACCAATCCCTCCCACTGTCCCTTGTGGCCGCGAGGGTCGACGTAGGTCTCGATGAAGCCCAGGTTGGCGTCCACCTTCGGGTCCACCTTGAGCCACGCGATGTTGTACGCGTCCCAGTCCTTGGGGCTGCCCGTCTGGAAGTAGCGCACCAGCTTGCCCAGCGCGGCCTTCTGCGCGGGCTCGGCGGACTTCATCGCCTCCTGGAGGTGCGCGATGACGCGCGAGAGCTCCTTCGCGTACAGGCCCGGCTTCACCTTGCCGTCCGGCGTGCCCGCGCGGAACACCTGCTCCGTGAGCTTCCCGTTCTCCTTCACCACGCGCGAGTTGAGCGGGTACTTCTCCTTGAAGCCCACCAGGTCCTTCTGAGTCACGCCGGGGCCGTAGGCGGTGTTGGAGGACGCGGTGAGGAGGTCCTGTCCCGGCGGCGGGGCCTTGGAGGTGAGCTGCGGCTCGAAGCTCGCGTCGAAGAGGGTGGGCTTCAGGTCCTGGAGCCAGGCCTGGAGCGCGGCCTCGTCCTTCACCGTCCAGGGTGCGCCGGCCTTGAGCGCGCGGGAGGCGCCGGCCGCGAGCTGCTCCGCGGTGAAGGCCGGGACGAACTTCTGGCCGGTGGTGCTGTCGTGGTTGCCGCCGTGCCCGTAGAAGCGCAGCAGGTAGTCCGCCAGCTTCCCGTCGAAGCCGGACGCGGCGCTCTGCGCGTCCCGGCCGAAGAGCCAGACGCCCTCCAGCAGCTGCTTCGCCGGCACCAGCTTCCAGCCGAGCTGATCCAACGCGATGTCCTCGCCCGCATGCGCCGCGAGCGTGAGGGACCACGCCACGCGCTTCTCCGCCAGGGACAGCTCCGCGATGCCCGGCGCGAACATCTGCGCGACGGCGGTGTTGCCGGAGCGGGCGCGGAGGAACTTGCCTCCGGGCACGGTGAGGGAGGGCTGCGCGGCCTGCGCGAGGCCGGCGTCAGGCGCGGGCGGCTTCTGCGGGGTGGCGGGCGCGGCGGCGAGGACGGCGGCCAGCAGCAGGGGCTTCATGGAAGGCTCCAGGAGAGACGTGACGGAACGTGGCTACCCCGCGCGAGGGGTGGACTCAAGCCGCGCGCCGCAAAGAATGCGCGGGATGTCACCGGCTCGCGCAAGGTTTGCGCCGGGCCCCCGGTGGGCCGCGCACCCTCGCCCGGGCCCACCTCCACGAGGGGCACGGGTCCACCCCGGTACGGGGCATGCAGTGTCGAAGGCCGGACAGGTTTCATTCCTCCCCTCCGTTCGAGCCAGCGACCATGACCTCTTTGCTCTTCCTGCGCCGCGCCGTCCTGCTCGCCGCTCTCGGCGCCTCGGGGTGCGCGGGGTCCTCGATGCAGACGCGTGAGGATTTCTCGCCCCCGCTGCCGCCACCGCCCACCTCGGTGGCGCTCACCGTGGGCTACCAGGAGGCGGTGAGGCTGGGGGCCGCGTTCGCGCGGAACCAGGACCAGGCCCTGGAGCTGGTGATGGCGAAGCAAGGGGAGGCGTCCTGGTGGCTGCGGTACGCCTCGCCGGCGGGCAAGAAGTCCCTGGACCTGCGCGTGGACGGGCACACCGCGAAGGTGGAGCCCATCCCCCTCCCGCCCTCCGCCGGTGAGGCCTCCCGGTAGCGCGGAATCGCCTCACCGCACGGTTGTCACGACCCAGGCTCCATGGAGGCTCCACTGCCCACCCTCATGATTGTGATTGTCAGCGCGGTGGCCGTGCTGGTGGCGATGATTGCCCATGCCGCGGGCCATCTCACCGCGAACCGGCTGGGACGCCTGGTGCTGCTCGGAGGACTGGCCCTCCTGCCGCTGGCCGTCAGCGGCGCCGGGGTCGCGGTGGGCGTGCGCGAATCCAGCCAGACCTCGTTCTGCATGGGCTGCCACGAGATGGAGCGCTACGGGCAGAGCCTGTTCGTGGACAACCCCAACGCCCTGGCCGCGGTCCACTACCAGAAGCGGCTCATCAACCGCGACTCCACCTGCTTCTCCTGCCACACGGACTACGCGCTCTTCGGGGACGCGAAGGCCAAGCTCAACGGCCTGCGGCACGTCTGGGTCCACTACTTCGGGACCATCCCCCCGGAGCCCCGGCTCTATCAGCCGTATCCCAATTACAACTGCCTCCACTGCCACAACGATGCGCGCGGCTACCTGGAGGCCGGTCCGCACCGCGAGCTCCAGGCGGAGCTCCAGAGCGGGGCCCGCTCGTGCCTGAGCTGTCATGACCTCGCGCACGACCTGGAGGGCGTGAAGGCCCAGAACTTCTGGCTGCCGGAGCGACCGCGTCCATGAGCCACGACAAGCGCATCCGGGTGGCGGCCCTCTTCGTCCTGGCCGGGCTGCTCATCCAGCTGTTCGCCTACCTCCATTGGACGCCCCTGACCTTCGTCATCTCCACCGCCGTGGGCGTGCCCGGGGTCCTGCTGGGAGTCCTGCTCTACGGCGTCACGGTCTGGAAGATATTGAAGGAGCAAAAGGCCCTATGAGTCGCTCCGCTCGCGGGGGACGGTGGCGGGTGGGGCTCGTCGCCCTCCTCCTGTTCACGACGCCCATCTTCGCCGTGAACACGCCGCAGGACGTCCGGCTGCCTCCGCTCAAGGAGCGCGCCGCGCCCGCTCCGGCGCTGTTCTCCCATTGGGGGCATGGCTCCATGTACTGCTACAGCTGCCACCCCGGCACGTTCCCGCAGGCCCGGCTGGGCTTCACGCATCAGGACATGCGCGAGGGCCGCTACTGCGGGCGCTGCCATGACGGACAGGCCGCCACGGACTGGCGCTCCATGAACTGCGAGGCGTGCCATGCGCGTCGCTGAGCCGGGCACCTGGGCGCTGTTCGTCTGCGCGCTGGTGCTGTCCGTCCCAGGCCCCGCGCGGGCGCAGTCGCAGGAGGAGAAGCGGCGGCAGCTCCAGGAGCGGCTGGGAATCAAGCCGCCCCCCGCGCAGGCAACGCCCGACGCGGGCGTCCCCGCCCCGGGAACGCCGTCCCCCGCGGAGGCCGCCAGGAATCCCGCCGCGCCCCCCACGCGGACGCCCGCGAGCGCGAACCGGCCCCGCGTGCCGGGCTTCGAGGAGGAGGTCAGGCCCATCCTGGAGAAGGAGTGCAAGTCCTGCCACGGCCCGGACGGAATGGCGTCCCGGTCCCGCTGGGTGCTCCGGGGCGAGCCGGCGGACTACGAGGCCACCCTGCGCTTCGTGCAGCCCGCCACCGCGGCCCAGAGCCCGCTGCTCAAGAAGGGCGCCGGCACGACCTTTCACGGAGGCAAGAAGGTCCTCGCGGTGGAGTCGGCCGGGTACGCGACGCTCCTGCGCTGGATTGAAGGAGGCGCCCCGCCCGGCAAGGCACGCGGGGCCCCCACCTCCGCGCCGGCCATCGCCGCCGGCCCTGGCGCTCCCCGTCCGTCCCACGACGGAGCGCCCGCGTCTCCCGGCGCCACTCCAGCGCCCGGCGCGTCCACATCTCCCGGCTCCAATCCAGCGCCCGTCGCGGCCACGCCTCCCGGCGCCACTCCAGCGCCCGGCGCGTCCACATCTCCCGGCACCACTCCAGCGCCCGTCGCGTCCACTCCCCCCGCCTCTCCGCCAGCACCAGCCGCGTCCGCGAGCGCGGGTCCTCCTTCCGAGGACGCCTCGGCCGCGCCGCGCTTCGCTCCCCAGGTGCACGAGGCGCTGCTGGCGGATTGCTCCAGCTGTCATGCCTCGGACGGGATGGCCGGCGCTGGCCGCTACGTGACCCACGCGGATCCGGAGCAGCACCTGCGTTCGGTGGAGCCCCTGGTCGTTCCCGGCTCCGCCGCCACCAGCCTCCTCTACCAGCGCGCGAAGGGCGACTCGCACCCGGGCGGCGCGGTGTGGGAACCCGGCAGCGCGCAGCTGGCGCTCCTGGCCCGGTGGATTGACGCGGGCGCGTTGGGGACAACCGCACCGGCCACCGCGAACGCCGCCGTGGCCACCGCCCCACCCACGCCCACCGCGCCCGGGCCCGTCGCC
>NZ_RAWC01000030.1:0-60783 GCF_003611685.1 Corallococcus sp. CA049B
CCCCCCGCCCCCATCCCGCCTATCCAGGCAGACGCGAGGACCTCCTCTTCGCGCAGTGTGGTGTCTCCGTCGCGGAGCTGAACCACTTCCTGAAGAGCATTGGTAAGTCGCTGACCACCTCGGGCGCCAGCAATGGGCAGACCATCGCCGGGGCCATCGGGACGGGCACGCATGGCTCGAATCTGGAGTGCGGCGCCCTGCAGGACTTCGTGGTGGGCCTGCACGTCATCGTCTCACCGGACCGCCACGTCTGGCTGGAGCGAGCCAGCGCGCCGGTCATCCACGACGAGATTCCCCAGAAGCTGGGCGCGGAGCTCGTCCGGGACGACGCCCTCTTCAACGCCGCCCTGGTGGGCCTGGGCGGCTTCGGGCTGGTGCACGGCGTCCTGCTGGAGGTGGTGGACCTCTACTACCTCCAGGCGTACCGCCGGCGGATGCCGCTCGATGAAGGGCTCTGGCGCGCGTTCGACCAGTTGGACTTCTCCGGCATCACGCTGCCGGGCCCGCCGGGGCTCAAGCCCTATCACTTCACGGCGGTCATCAACCCCAACGACATGGAGCGGGGCGTCTTCGTCACGGTGATGTACAAGCATGCGCGGTGTCCGGAAGGCTCGAGCCCGCCCAGCCCCGGCAGCAAGCTGACGCAGGGGGACAGCGCGCTCGAAATCGTCGGCGTGCTGACGGACATGGTCTCGGAGCTGACCATCCCGCTGCTGGCGCGGCTGATGGATCGCTTCTACCCGGAATACGAAAACGTCTGCGGGACGCACGGCGAGCTGTTCACCGACACGACCACCCGGGGCAAGGCCTGGGGCAGCGCGGTGGGCGTGCCGCTCGGCCGGGTGCGCGAGACGGTGGAGCTGGCCCTCGCCATCAATCGCGCCCACGCGTTCCCCGGGCTGTTCGGGCTGCGCTACACCCTGCCCTCCCGGGCCACGCTGGCGTTCACCCAGCACGCGCCCATGACGTGCGTCCTGGACATCGACGGTGCGTCGTCCACCCGCACGAAGTCCTACAACCGCCGCGTCTGGCAGCAGCTCGCCCAATCCTCCATCCCGCACACGTACCACTGGGGCAAGTTCCACGAACTGGATGGCCCGGCGGTGCGAAGCCTGTACGGCACGGCACGCGTGGACTCCTGGCTCGGTGCCAGGCAGGCCCTGCTTCCCACGCCGGAGCTGCGCGCGGCCTTCGCCAATGACTATCTCCGCGGGCTGGAACTCGCGTGAGGAGGCTCGCCAGCCTGTCGCTGATGGGCGCCCTGCTCGCCCCGGGCGCGGCGAGCGCGCGGGACAGCGACACCATCAACCTCTACCGCTACGTGCTCGACATGGACGTGCCGGAGTCACCGGCCCTGGTCGCCATGGAGGAGGCGCCCCTGCGCGTGCTGCTCGGCGCGGCGCCCAAGCCGGTGATGACCACGGTGCTGGCGTCGGCGGCACCGGATGGGCTCCGGCCAGGGCTCAGCCTGGATGTCGCGCCGTACTTCCTCTTCGGCGGTGGCGTCCGGAGCCTGTCCCGCTACCGCTCGAACTCGTTGGCGGGCCGGCTGATGCGGGTGCTGACGAAGACGACGGTGTCCGCGGCCGTGCTGCCGGACCTGGATGGAACGGGCGCATGGCGCGTGGGGCTCGGGCTCCGGACGACGGTGCATGACCCGCACGACCCCGTGCTCAACTCCGACCTGCCCGAACGGGTGGCGGAGGAACTGGAGCGCCACGGCATCCCGCCGCCCGCGGACTCGGACGAGGACGTGTCCGAGCGGGGCGTGGACCTGTCCGCCCTCTTCGACCGGGCCGAAAGACAGATGCGCTCCCGGAGCGGAGACGTCCAAATCTCCGGCGGCTGGGGCGTCTCCGCCCGCACGGAGGGCGGCGTGCTCACGGGCGACGGGCTCCGCGACACGAAGCACACGTTCTGGCTGACCGGACAGGCCGCGCTTGGCCGGCGCTTCGACGCGCTCGCGACGATGCAGGCGCTGGACCTGTTCCGGGACAGCAGGGCGCTGCGCGCCGGGCTGGGCATGCAGCGGAAGACCTCCGTGGCGGACTTCCGCGCGGAGCTGGCCTTCGACGGCACCGACAACCGCCTCCACCCGGGCGCCGCCATCGACGTGAAGCTGCCCGGCTGCACCAGCGCCATCGCCTCGCTCACCACGGCGCCCGGCCAGGACACGGAGGACGGGCCGGTGCTCCGGGGCCAGCTCCAGCTGCGCTGGTACTTCGCCCGGTGCCGCTAAAGACAACGGGCCCGGCGCACTGAAGGCACCGGGCCCGTCCATGTCTCACGGCAACGGAGCGCCTCAGCCGCCGAGCGCCACGTTCTCCAGCACGCCCAGCGCGTCCGGGACGAGCACGGCGGCGGAGTAGTAGGTGCTCACCAGGTAGTTCGTCATGGCCTGGTCGTTCACGGCCATGCGCTTCACGGTGAGGCTCGGCTCCACCTCGTCGGGGATGCCCGCGTTGTGCAGGCCCACCACGCCCTGGTCGTCCTGACCGATGCGCATGGCGAGGATGGAGGTGGTGTTCTCCCGGCTGATGGGCAGCTTGTCGCACGGGAGGATGGGCACCCCGCGCCACGCCTGGAACTTCGCTCCGCCCACGTCCACGACCGTCGGGTACAGGCCACGCTTGTTGCACTCCCGGCCGAACGCCGCGATGGCGCGCGGGTGGGCCAGGAAGTAGCGCGTCTTGCGGCGGCGCGACACCAGCTCATCCATGTCGTCCGGCGTCGGCGGACCCGAGCGGGTGTTGATGCGCTGCTTGAGGTCGGCGTTGTGCAGCAGGCCGAACTCCGGGTTGTTGATGAGCTCCCACTCCTTGCGCTCCTTCAGCGCCTCGATGGTCAGCCGCAGCTGCTCCGCGGTCTGGTTCATCGGGTCGTTGAAGATGTCCGACACGCGGGTGTGCACGCGCAGGATGGTCTGCGCCACGCTCAGCTCGTACTCGCGCGGCTTCAGCTCGTAGTCCACGAAGGTGCCGGGCAGCACGGGCTCGCCGTGGTGGCCGGCGGCCAGCGCGATGGCGGCCTGCCCCGCCTTGTCCTGGGGCTTCTTGAGGTTCGCCCGGTAGCGCTCCACGTGCGCCTTCAGCGCCGGGGACTGGCTGATGAGGGACTCGAACACGTCCTGGGGCAGCGCCATCACCGTGCAGGCCGTGACGGCCTTGACGGTGAAGGGCCACACGTCGTTCGACTCCACCACCGCCTGGTCACCGAAGTGGTCGCCGTCCGCCAGCGTGTCCAGCACGACGGGGTCGCCGTACTTGCCGGCCTTCAGCTTCTGCGCCTTGCCGTGCGCCAGCAGGAACACGTGCTCGGCGGACCTGCCCGCCTCCACGATGTTCTCCCCCGGCTTGAACTGCTGCTGGGTGAAGCGGCCGGCCAGGGTGCGGATGAGCAGGTCATCCACGTCCTCGAAGCCCCGCATCAGCGGCAGCTTGAGCAGCTCCTGGGGGATGATCTCCACCTTGGCGCCGATGTTGCTGAAGTTCAGCCGGTCGTCGCCCACGGTGTACGTCAGCCGCCGGTTCACGCGGTACGTGCCGCCGGACACCTGCACCCAGGGCAGGATGCTCAGCAGGTAGCGGGGCGAGATGCCCTGCATCACCGGCTGCGTCTTCGTCGTCGTCGCGAGCTGGCGCGCACCCGCCGTGCTGAGGGTGGTGCCCTCGTGCGCCGCTACGTCCTTCTGTGAAGTCGTCATGGAAGAACCTTCCCGTTACGTGCGGACGAAGAACTACGAGCGGCCCAGCTCCACGCTCTCCAGGATGCCCAGCGCGTCCGGCGTCAGCACCGCCGCGGAGAAGTACGCCGTCACCAGGTAGTTCATGATGGCCTTCTCGTTGATGCCCATGAACCGCACGTTGAGGCTGGGCTCGATCTCATCCGGGATGCCCGCCTGGTGCAGGCCCACGACGCCCTGGTTCTTCTCACCCGCGCGCATCAGCATGATGGACGTGGTGCGCGACTCGCTGATGGGCAGCTTGTTGCAGGACACGATGGGGATGCCGCGCCACGCGGGCACCATGGTCCCGTTCATGTCGGTGCTGGTGGGGTAGATGCCCCGCTTGTTGCACTCCTGCCCGAACGCAGCGATGGCGCGCGGGTGGGCCAGGAAGAACGACGGCTCCTTCCACACCGTGGCCAGCAGCTCGTCCATGTCGTCCGGCGTCGGCGCGCCGGAGCGCGTGTGGATGCGCTGCTTCAGGTCCGCGTTGTGCAGCAGGCCGAACTCGCGGTTGTTGATGAGCTCGTGCTCCTTGCGCTCCTTCAGCGCCTCCACGGTCAGACGCAGCTGCTGCTGGGTCTGGTTCATGGGGTCGTTGAAGAGGTCCGCGACGCGCGTGTGGATCTGGAGGACGGTCTGCGCGATGGCCAGCTCGTACTCGCGCGGGTGCGTCTCGTAGTCCACGAAGGTGCCGGGGAGCACGGGCTCGCCGTGGTGGCCGGCGGCCAGCTCGATGGCCTTCTGGCCGGACGTGTCCTGCTTCTTCTTGGAGCGGGCCTTGAAGTTGTCGATGTGCTTCTGCAGCGACGGGACCTGCGCCACCACCGCCTCGAAGGCGGACTGCTGGAGGATGAGCGCGATGACGGGCGTCACGGCCTTGGCCGTGAACTGCCAGTAGTCCTGCGACTCCAGCAGCGCCTGGTAGCTGTAGTGGTCGCCGTCCGCCAGCGTCTCCAGCACCACCGGCTCGCCGTACTTGCCGGTGCCGACGCGGTTCACCTTGCCGTGCGCGATGAGGACGATGGAGTCCGCTTCCTTGCCGGCCTCGGTGATGACCTCACCGGCCTTGTACTCCTTCTGCACGAAGCGGTTGGCCAGCGCGGTCAGCGCCTCCACGTCCTCGTAGCCGCGCAGCAGGGGCAGCTCGCCCAGTTCCTGGGGAATCACCTGCACCTTGGCGCCGGTGCTGGTGAAGGTGACGCGGCCGTCGCCCACCGCGTAGGTCATGCGGCGGTTGACGCGGTACGTACCGCCGGACACCTGCACCCACGGCAGCAGCTTGAGCAGCGTCCGCGAGGAGATGCCCTGCATCTGCGGCTCGGACTTGGTCGTCGTCGCCAGCTGACGCGCCGCCTGCGTGCCAAGGCTCTGGTTGTTGTCGTCGAACTTCTTCAGGTCGTTGGACATGGGGTCACCCTCTCCAGGTTAAGGATTCAAAAAGGCTTCGGACTTCGGTTGGACTCAGGACTTGCCGGCGCGGAACAGCTCGGCGACGCGCATCGCGGAGGTGCCCAGGGCGGAGACGTTCCCGGCCTTGAGCTTCGGCGCCGCGTCGTGGATGAGCTCCTTCTCGGTGTAGCGGGTCACCTCCGCGTGCCACCGGGGGATGCCCGCCATCCACTGCTGGAGCTGCTCCACGTACTTGTTCAGCTTCTCCTGCGCCTTCGCATCCAGGTCGAAGGTGCGGACGACCACCGGCAGCTCCTTGGCCACCAGGTGCTCGAACTGCTTCATGCGCGCGGTCATCAGTTCGTTGACCGCGAGCACGGCCGTGTCCTTGTCCACGCCCAGGAACTTCTGGACCACGAGCACGCAGTTGTTGAGCTCGCCCTCGAACTGGATCTCCTTCTGGTAGGAGAAGAGGTCGTTGACGAAGCAGGCGTAGTCCGCGGCGGAGTTCTCCAGCCCGCGCAGCGTGCGGGTGTTGAAGACGGCCTCCGGCACCGCGTCGCCCTTGGAGAGGCGCGACAGGCTCATGGTGAGGTCCGAGCCGAACGTCTTGCGGCGCATCTCCACGTAGTCCACGGGGTCCGGCACGCGGTTGGTGAGCTGGTTGTTCAGCTCCCACACCCAGCTGTCCGTCATGTCCTGGATGGCCTTGCGGAACAGCATGCGGCCGCGCGGCGACAGCGGGCCCGCGGTGCGCTTCCACAGGTCCACCAGGCCCAGCTCCACCGGGTTGGTGGGCACCGCGGCGTTGGCGGCCTCCACGTCATCCGGCATGAACTGGCCCAGCCGCGCGGTGAACAGCTTCGCGCCCGCCATGTCCCGCGTGTTCGCGTAGAGCATGGGGAAGTAGTCGTCCGCGTAGGTGCCCCAGACGAGCCAGCACGCCGTCAGGTCCAGCTGCTCCGGGGTCGCGTCCGGGTGGATGTACGCGCCGCAGAGGGCCACGTCCGCCGCGTCGAACTTGTGGTCGTCCCAGACGTAGAACCCCACCACGGGCACCACCTCCAGCATGCCCACCCGCCGCGCCCAGTCCTTGGAGTTCTTGCGCGCGCGGTCCAGGTGCGGGCTCAAGTACGTGCTGTACGGCATGTAGAACTTCGGCAGCTTCGTGGGGCCCACGTACTGGCGGGGCACGTGGCTCAGCGACCGGGAGCGAGGCCCCAGCCCCAGCCCGCCGGGCGTCAGCGGAATCCGCAGCGCGGAGGTGCCCAGGCCCGAGGGCACGGGGATGGACAGCGCCGGCCGCTCCTCCGAGTGCTGGTTCATGTAGCGGTTGGAGCGCATGTGCCACTCGTGGCCGCCGGACTGCCAGTCCTGGAGGCCGCGCAGATACGTGAGCACCTGCGCCTGCTCCACCGGGTTGAGCCCGTACTCCGCGAACAGCCACGGCAGCTCCGTGGCGAACGTGGTCTCGAACTGCTGGAGCCGCGACGTCAGCAGGTCGTTGACCAGGTCCGCCGCGCGCTGGGTGTCACAGTCGAGGAACTCCTCCACCACCAGCACGCCGTTGGAGAGCTCGCCCTCCTCCAGCTCGCGCTCGTAGGAGAACAGGTCGTTGCGCAGGTGCACCGCGTCCGAGAACGTGTCCTTGAAGACGCGCATCGGCCGGCTGCGCACCACGCGGTCCGGAATCTCCGCGGAGACGGCGTGCTCCACCAGGTCGGAAGACCAGGGCGCGCCGCCCACCTTGCGGCGCATCTCGATGTACTCGATGGGGTTGGAGATGCGCGCCTCGCTGATGTTTTCGATCTCCCACATCGACTCATCGAGCAGGTGCTTGGTGTTCTCGAAGAAGCGCTTGCGCCAATCCATGGACATGGACGGCACGGTGCGCTGCCACAAATCCCAGAGGGCGCGCTCCACCGGGTTGGTGGGCTCCGGCGGCGGGGACATGTCCAGCGGCATGAACAGCGGCAGCCGGTCCAGGTAGGCCTGGCCGCCCTTCACGTCGCGCGAGTACTTGAAGACCTCCAGGAAGTGGTCGTCGAAGTAGAAGACCCAGACGTACCAGTCCGTGATGAGGTCCAACTCGGGGCCCGGCGCCTCCGGGTGCGTGTACGCACAGAGCAGCGCGTAGTCCATGCCGTCGAAGCGGCGCTCGGACCAGACCTCGCGGTCCGTGCCATCCCGCGGCGGCCCCAGGATGCCCATCTGGTACGACCACGCCTTGGTGTGCGCGCGGGCCGCCTCCAGGTTCGGGTTCAGGCGCGCCGGCCACGGCACGTAGAACTCCGGCAACTGGAACGGTTGCTTCTGCTTCCCCTTGGACATGCTCGCCCCTCGCTGATCCCCAGGGGCTTGTACTGTCGACCAATGAGCAGCACCACGAGCAACAGCTTGAACAGGAAATATGGGTTAATCTACTGGATAAGGCTTCGCGGGGATGGGGGATGACCCACCCGGATCAGGGATTGAGAATCCGCCTCCCCGCGTGACCCTCGCGTGACCTTCTAGCGGCGCGCGGAGCTCTTGCGAGCGGACGTCTTGCGCGCGGACGTCTTGCCACGAGCAGGCGTCTTGCGCGCGGTGCGGCCGGCGGCGGCGCGGCGGGCCGGGGCCTTGCGAGCGCCACGCCTGGCGGTGGCCTTCTTCGCGGCCCCGCGCTTCGCAGTGCCGCGCTTGCCCGCGGCCTTCTTCGCGGTGCGCTTGCCCGCGGCCTTCTTCGCGGTGGTGCGCCTGGCGGTCGCCTTCTTCGCGGCCCCCGTGCGGCGGGACGACGCCTTGCGGGCGCTCTTGCGCGCACCGGAGGAGCGGCGGCGCGACGGCGTGGCCTCACCGGGCGGCAGCATCGTGTTGGACGACGGGGACGCGTTCGGGTCCTGCATGTTCGACTCGGCGTGCATCAACAACCTCCAGGGATGACAACCCCTGGAGGGTAAGCGCAACCGCCAGAAGCGCACGCATGCCCCCCTGCGCGGATGCACGCCAGCTGACGAATGCGCTCACGCGCGAAGCCGAAAATCCGGCTCCGGAGCGCTCGGCGGTGTTTCAGGCCGCCTACGCCGAGCCCTTCAGGAACGCGGCCAGCTTCTCGTACGCCACGGCCAGCGGAGGGATGGGCGCGCTCTCATGGAGCTGGTGCGCCTGCGCCGTCTCACCCGGTCCGAAGTTCACCGCGTCCACGCCCCACTCGCCGAAGCGCGCCACGTCCGTCCACGCCTGCTTCGACGCGGCGGGCAGCCCCGTGAGCGACATCAGCTGCTGGAACAGCGGGTTGCCCGCGGCCACCGGCCCGCTGGGCGACGCGTCCGTGAACTCCACCTCCGCGCGGCCCGCCACCAGCGCCAGCACGTCCTCCTTCGCCTGCGCCACGCTCTTGCCCGGCGCGAAGCGGTAGTTGAGGTTCAGCTCGAACGCCTCCGGCACCACGTTGCGCGCCCGGCCGCCCTTGGCCAGCGTGGCGCTGAGGACTTCGTAGAAGGGGAAGCCCGCGACGTTCACCTCCACGCGCTCGCGGCCCAGGAGCTCCGTGAGCAGCGGCCCCGCCTTGTGGATGGCGTTCTCCCCCTGCCACGGCCGGGCGGAGTGCGCGCTCCTCCCCGTGAAGCGGACGGTCACCTGCATGCTGCCGACGCAGCCCACCTGCACCACGCCGTCCGTGGGCTCCATGGCGATGCCGAACTTCACGCGGGACAGGTCCGGCCGCTGCTCGTACAGCGGGATGAGGCCGCTCTCCGCGTAGGCGCCCTCCTCGCGCTCGTACAGGAGGAAGGCCACGTTGACGGGCAGCGCGTCGCGCTTGAGGTCCTCCGCCAGCGCCATCATCACCGCGACGCCGCCCTTCATGTCGGACGCGCCCAGCCCGTGCACGCGCTCGCCTTCGATGCGCGGCGCGCGGCCCACATCCCCGGGGTGCATGGGCACCGTGTCCAGGTGGCCAATGAGCGCCACCGTGGGCCGGGGGTCCTCCAGCGAGCCCAACAGCAGCGTGTGCCCGACGCGGAAGACCTCCTCGCGGCGGAAGTGCTTCAGCGCCCAGCCTTCCACGTGGTCCGCGATGGGACCCTCGTGGCCAATGGGGCTTTCAATGCGACACAGCTCGAGCGTCGTCTGGGCGAGTCGGGTGGCGAGTTCGATGGAGGCCATGCGCGGAGCACCATACTCCCCGCCCGGGCCCGGGACATCGTCCCCTCAGGCGCCGTCGGCCAGGTCCTCGAAGGACGTCACGCCATCCAACACCGTGACGCAGATGCACGCGGGGCCCTGCAGCGCGGTGAAGTCGTGCAGCGAGCCGTCCGCCTTCTCCAACTCTTCCCCGGGCCACACCTCATGGCCGGAGTCCTCGCGGAAGCCGCCCTCCAGCACCAGGTTCCACTCGCGGCCCAGGTGCGCGTGGCGCGGGTAGCGGGCGCCGGGCTGGAGGCGCACGACGGCGGCCATCATCCCCTCGCGCGCCGGGCCCGTCTCCACCGGCATCAGCTCCACGCCCTCCACCGGGCCGGGCATCCAGTGGGCGGGCTCCGCCATGGACTCCAGCAGCTCGCGGGCCCGCGCCTCCGCCACGTCCAGGAACGCGGCGACCTTCCCGGCCTGGCGGGCGAAGCGGCCGGGCCCCTCCATCTGCTCCATCAGGCGCGTGAGCGCCGAGGCAGGAGGTGACACCGGCTCCACCAGCGCCCCCAACGCATCCACGGCGGGCGTCAGCCGGGCCAGCTCCGCCCGGCAGCGCGCACAGCCCTCCAGGTGCCGGGCCGCGGCGGCGCGCCGGGCCGGCTCCAGGGTCCCGAGCAGCCACTCGGGGAGGATGTCGTCGAGGTGTTCCATGCTCTCCTGAAACGGCGCGGACGTAACAAGTCGCGTAACAATCCCTATACGCGCCCGCGCCCGCGCCGGATTTGTCGCGGGCTCACACCGCGACGGCGAAGTCCCGCAGGGCGGCGTTGAGGCTGGTCTTCTGGTCGGTGGACGCCTTGCGCTGCCCGATGATGAGCGCGCACGGGACCATGTACTTCCCGGCCGGGAACTGCTTCTCCCGCATGCCCGGAATCACCACGCTGCGCGCCGGCACGCGGCCCTTGTGGATGACCTCCTGGGGCCCGGTGACGTCGATGATCTGCGTGGACGCGGTCAGCACCACGTTGGCGCCGAGCACCGCCTCCTCCTCCACCACCACGCCCTCCACCACGATGGAGCGGCTGCCCAGGAAGGCGCCGTCCTCGATGATGACCGGCGACGCGGTGGGCGGCTCGAGCACGCCGCCCAGCCCCACGCCGCCGGACAGGTGGACGTTGCGGCCCACCTGCGCGCACGAGCCCACGGTGGCCCACGTGTCCACCATGGTGCCCGCGCCCACCCGCGCGCCGATGTTCACGTACCCGGGCATCACCACCGCGCCCTTCTCCACGAAGGCGCCGTAGCGCACGGTGCCCGGCGGCACCACGCGCACGCCCGCCGCCTCCAGGCCCTTCTTCAGGGGCACCTTGTCGTAGAACTCGAAGGGGCCCACCTCCATCACCCGCATCTCCGACACGGCGAAGAACAGGAGGATGGCCTCCTTCACCCAGGCGTTGACCCGCCAGCCTTCCGGGCCCTTCTCCGCGACGCGCAGCTCACCGGTGTCCAGCCGCGCGAGCGTCTCGCGCACCGCCGCCACCGTGTCCGCGTCCTTCAGTTTCGCCCGGTCCGCGAACGCCGCGGACACCCGCTGGGAGAGCTCTTCGAGGGATGTCGCCATGACGCCGGGTTCAATCACACTTCAGGTGTCCGCGCCCTCCCCCAGTGTCCACCGCCGGACGGCCTCACGCGTGCGACAACCCGGGCCCCAGCACCAGGGGCAGGGTCTGTGTCGGGATTTCTCCGTGAAACGCGGGATCCGCGTGAGACAGCGGGCCGGTGCCCTCCTTCAGGATGACAGCGCCCTGGAGCACCCGGCCCACGGCGGACAGCGGGGCCTCCTTCCATTCGCGATGGCGAACGAAGGGTGAGCGCCGGACATAGAGATGCCCCTGGCCGATGAGGGCCACGTACCCCAGGAGCGCCCCGTCCGCCGAGCGGACGCGCATCCCGCTGATGATGGAGCGCCGTTCGGACGGCGTGTCGTCGAAAGCCATCGGTCCTCTCCTCCTGTGCGCCGGAAAGGTGGGGACGGCCCGTGGGCGCCGTGAGCCGCCCGCCCCTTCTCCGGGCCCCTGCCCGCCCGGCCGCCCCGGGAGCGGGAGGGGTCCGCCGGCCGTCCGGTCCCTCGCGCTCCGGGTTTCCCGCGCCTGGAGGACGCGCTCCCGTTAGCGTGCCCCCGCCATGACGACCCCCGTCTTCCCGCCGCTGCGCGCCGCCTATGAACCGGAGGCCTTCCGGGCCACCGCTCACGCCCTGATGGATCAGCTCGCGGACTACCTGAAGGCCGCGCTCGCCGGGGGCGCGATGCCGGTGCTGCCCTGGGCCCCGCCAGCGGTGAACCAGGAGCGCTTCGCCACGGCCTTCCCGGAGGAGCCGGCGCCGGAAGGCTCCCAGGCCTTCGCGGCGCTGATGGCGCGCGTGCTGAAGGATTCGCACCACCTGCACCACCCGCGCTACGTGGGCCACCAGGTGACGGCGCCCGTGCCGCTGGCCGCGCTGTGCGACGCGGTATCGTCGCTGCTCAACAACGGCATGGCCGTGTACGAGATGGGGCCCGTCGCCACCGCGATGGAGCACCACGTGCTCGCGTGGATGGCGACGAAGCTGGGCCTGCCCTCCAGTTCCCGGGGCGTGCTCACCTCTGGCGGCAGCGCGGGCAACCTCACCGCCCTGCTCGCCGCCCGTCAGGCGAAGGCCGGCTACGACGCGTGGAACGGCGGCGCGCACGCGGGGCCGCCCCTGACGGTGCTCGTGCCGCGCTCCGCCCACTACTGCCTGGCCCGCGCGGTCCGCATCATGGGCTGGGGCGAGGGCGGCCTCACCCCGGTGGACGTGGACGACCACTTCCGCGTGCGGCCGGACGCCCTGGAGGACGCGCTCGCCCGGGCCACCCGCGCGGGGAGAAAGGCCATCGCCGTGGTGGCCAGCGCGGGCTCCACCGCCACCGGCGCGTTCGACCCGCTGGAGCCCGTGGCGGACTTCGCGCAAAGGCACGGCCTGTGGTTCCACGTGGACGGCGCGCACGGGGCCGCGGCGTCCCTGAGCCCGAAGTACCGCGCGCAGGTGAAGGGCATCGAGCGGGCGGACTCCGTGGTGTGGGACGCGCACAAGGGGCTGCTCATGCCCGCGCTGGTGACGGCCGTGCTCTTCCGCGACGGCGCGCGCTCCTTCGACGCCTTCTCCCAGGAGGCCCACTACCTCTTCCACGGCGACGGCGACGACGCGCGCCCCTACAGCGACGTGGGCCTGCGCACGCTGGAGTGCACCAAGGAGATGATGCCGCTCAAGGTCTACGCGTGCCTGTCCGTGCTGGGCACGCGCGTCTTCGAGGAGGCCGTTACCGCCTCCTACGACCAGGCCCGGCGCTTCGCGGGGATGCTCACCGCCGCCCCGGACTTCGAGCTGGCCCTGGAGCCCGACTGCAACATCGTCTGCTTCCGCCACACCCCCGCGCACGTGCCGCCGGAGGGCTGGGACGCGCTCCAGGTCCGCCTGCGTGAAGCGCTGGTCTCCCGTGGGGGTTTCTACCTGGTGCAGACGCGGCTGCCCCGGGGCGTGTACCTGCGCACCACGCTCATCCACCCGCTCACCGGGGACGCGGACCTGGAGTCCCTGCTGGACGCGCTCCGGAGCGCGTCCCGGCCCTGAATTTTGTGAGCAAGGAGTCGCCCTGGAGGGGGAAATGCGATAGGGCGGGGCCGCCATGCTCGTCTCGCTCGTCATCCCCGTCTACAACGAGATTCCCACCCTGGCGGAAATCCTCCGGCGCTGCATCGCCGTGGACTTCCCCAAGGAGCTCGTCCTGGTGGACGACTGCTCGAAGGACGGCAGCCGCGAGTTCCTGCGCCAGCTGTCCGAACAGGGCCTGGACATCCTGGGGGGCACGCCGCGGAACCGGAACGAAATCCGCGTGCTCTTCCAGGAGAACAACCAGGGCAAGGGGGCCGCGCTGCGCCGGGGCTTCGCGGAGGCCACGGGGGACATCATCCTCGTGCAGGACGCGGACCTGGAATACGACCCCCGGGACATCCCCCGGGTCATCCAGCCCATCCTGGACGGCGACGCGGACGTCGTCTTCGGCAGCCGCTTCATCGGGTCGCCGCGCCGGGTGCTGTACTACTGGCACACCGTCCTCAACAACCTGCTCACCATGCTCTCCAACATGACGAGCGGGCTGAACCTCACGGACATGGAGACCTGCTACAAGGCCTTCCGCGCGGAGGTGCTCCGCTCCGTGCACGTGGAGGAGGACCGGTTCGGCTTCGAGCCCGAAATCACCGCCAAGGTGGCGCGCGGCAACTGGCGCGTCTTCGAGGTGCCCATCAGCTACCACGGGCGCACCTACGAGGAGGGCAAGAAGATTGGCTGGAAGGACGGCGTGCGCGCCCTCTACGCCATCGGGAAGTACGCCCTGAAGCGCTGAAAGCCCGGACGTCCGCCCGGCCGCTGCCCGGGGGAGGATGCGGCCTGCGGTCCCACGAGAAAAGCGCGCTCCGAATGGGGACAAGGGAACAGACGGGCGGGTGCGGTTGGTTGTCCAGCGAGCGGCACCCTGCGAGGGGTTCCGGCTTTTCTTCCTCCGTATTGCGGCGCGTAGTAGTTTCGACAACGCACTCCGTCTGAAGGGCGGGGAGTTTCCCGGCCCTTCCGAAAGTTTCCGCCCCCGTATGTTCGACTGGCTCCACACCCTGTTTTCGCGCGACCTCGCCATCGACCTGGGTACGGCGAACACGCTCATCTACATCCGCGGCCAGGGCATCGTGTCCAACGAGCCCTCCGTCGTGGCGGTGCAGCAGGACTCGCGCGGCGGCAAGAAGGTGCTCGCCGTGGGCAAGGAGGCCAAGGAGATGCTCGGCAGGACGCCGGGCAACATCGTGGCCATCCGGCCCATGAAGGACGGCGTCATCGCCGACTTCGAAATCACCGCCGCGATGCTGCGCTACTTCATCCAGAGCGCGCACAACCGCAAGACGCTGGTGAACCCGCGCATCATCATCGGCATCCCGTCCGGCATCACGGAGGTGGAGCGCCGTGCGGTGCGTGAGGCGGCCGCCAACGCGGGCGCGCGCGAGGTCTACCTCATCGAGCAGCCCATGGCCGCGGCGATTGGCGCGGGCCTGCCGGTGACGGAGCCCAGCGGCAACATGATCGTGGACATCGGCGGTGGCACGTCCGACGTCGCGGTCATCAGCCTCGCGGGCATCGTGTTCGCCAAGTCCGTGCGCATTGGCGGCGACAAGCTGGACGAGGCGATCATCCAGTACGTCAAGCGCAAGTACAACCTGCTCATCGGTGAGCGCACGGCGGAGCTCATCAAGATGGGCATCGGCACGGCGTACCCGACGGACGAGGTCATGACCATGGAGATCAAGGGTCGCGACCTGGTGGCTGGCGTGCCGCGCACGCTGACGGTGTCCAGCGACGAGGTGCGCGACGCGCTCGCGGAGCCCGTCAACGGCATCGTCGAAGCGGTGAAGCTGACGCTGGAGCGCACGCCGCCGGAGCTGGCCGGTGACATCGCGGACAGGGGCATCGTGCTGGCCGGTGGCGGCGCGCTGCTCAAGAACCTGGACACGCTGCTGCGTGAGGAGACGGGCCTGCCGGTGTTCCTCGCGGAGGACCCGCTGTCCGCCGTGGTGATTGGCGCGGGCAAGGCGCTGGAGTCCTTGGACATCCTCCGCCAGGTCTGCCAGCCGGGCTGAGGTTCCCCTCCCCTGCCGCACCGTGACGGCGCCGGACCTCTTTCAGGGGTCGGCGCCGTTCGCGTTTCCGGCCGGTGTCGTGGTGGCGGCCCGGGGCAGCGGCAGCCCCGTAGGCCTGACGATGCGCGCCTCGCAGTGGGGGCGGCGGCCGTCCCGGTCGTCCTCCTGGCGGGCCTGCTCCTCCACGACGGCGCCCCTCAGGAGCATCCCCGGCGGGGTTGGGCGCTCCACCTTCGTGTCCATGCAGGCGTCGAACGCGCGCCGCATCCAGGGGCCGGCGGCGCGGACCGCGAGGCCTCCCAGCGCGTCCACGCGGGCGAGGCCCTCCAGGCGCTCGACGAAGATGGGGTAGCCCTCCTGCGAGTCGCGCCGGGCGTGGACCAGGGTGGCGGCGGCGCGCAGGCCCGGGGCCAGACGGATGAGCTCCGGCCCGGAGGCGCGCGAGGCGGACAGGACGTGGTTGCGCAGCGGTTCGCGCGCGAGCATCACCGGCAGCGACGCGTTGAAGAGGTTCTTCGCGCGCGCATCCCCCACGCGCGTGAGCTCCAGCGCGAGCAGCGCGGCGACCTCCGGGTCCAGGCGGGACAGCACGGCCTCGGGCTCTCTCACGGCCTGCGTCAACGCGCGCTTCGGGTCCTGCAGCACGTCCCGGGTGAGGCGCAGCACGGCGCGGTCCACGGGTGACGTCATGGCCGCGAGCTCCGCCTCCCTGGGCGAGCGCTGGCCGGTGAGCAGCTCCAACAGCGCCATCCGCTCCGGCTGCCGGGCCAGGGCGGGGGGAATCCAGTCGCGCAGCACATAGGACGTGTGCTC
The DNA here is from genome assembly GCF_003611685.1 of Corallococcus sp. CA049B. Lineage (NCBI taxonomy): Bacteria > Pseudomonadati > Myxococcota > Myxococcia > Myxococcales > Myxococcaceae > Corallococcus > Corallococcus sp. CA049B. The sequence goes on from NZ_RAWC01000030.1 coordinate 15,748, forward strand.
GGGCCCGGCGGCCTCGGCCGTGCGTCCGGCCAGCACCAGGAAGTCCCACGTCCGGCGGCGCGCGTCCTCGGCGTAGCGGCGCACCCGCGTGGTGGCGGCGTCGCGCAGCTGCGCGCGCAGGAGGATGCGCACGTCCAGCTCCAGCGCCTCCAGGGTGTCCGGCGGGTGCTTCTCCTCGAGTGCCTTCAGCAGTCTCGCCGTCTCGGTGACGAAGTCCTGGCGCTCGCTGTCACTCCAGGGCCGCGAGTCCCCCAGCTCGAAGCGCCAGCGCGCATCCAGCCAGGCACGGACCCCGTCGGGCGAGTCCGGGAAGCGCTTCGCCAGCTCCTGGTATGCGGCGACGGCCTCCGCGGTGCCCAGGGACGGTGGGCTCGCGCGCTGGAGGTAGAGGGCGGCCAGCGGTGAGTCCGGATGCTGCTGCGCGTGCTCCGTGTAGCGGGCGCGGGCCGCGTCTCCGTCTCCAATGAGGCGCAGCAGTGACAGCGCCAGCGCCTGCGCGCCCGGATCCTCCTGCCAGGTGTGCATCAGCATCGCCGCGTAGCCGCGCGTGTTGCGCCAGCGCAGGGCGTCCGGCAGGTTCACCGGCGCCTGCGAGTCCAGGATGAGCAGGGCGCGCGCGGCCATCTCCCGCGCCAGGGCATTCCCTGGCTCCACCTGTGCGACGGAGGACGCCACGCGGCCCGCGGACTCCCAGCGTCCTCCTTCCGCGAAGGCGCGCGCGGCGGCCTCCCAGTTCGCGGCCTGGACGGAGAGCCGCTCGCCCGGCTGGAGCACCATGGCGCTCTCCGGCAGGGACCTGGAGCGTGGTCCCGAGGAGGTGGCCCCCTCATCCGGGACCGCCTCCAGCATCGCCGCGCCCTTCACGTTGTAGAGGATCCGCTCGCCGTCGGTCGGCAGCCACACGTCCTCGATGACGGGCTCGTGGCCGGGCCAGGTCGTCACCGCGCGGAGCAGGTCGTCTCCCAGCTTCACGCGCCCCTGCTCCTGCGTCCCGGGTGCCACCACCCAGTGCTCGCCGCCGATGCGCACGTCCACGGGGCGCGACAGGCCATTGACGACCGTCACGGCGCGCATGCTGCGAGCCTCCAGCCACACCGCACCCAGCCCCGCCAGGCCGCAGAGTCCCAGCGCCATCCCGGCCAGGGCCACCGCGCGGCGGCGAGACCTGCCGCGCGAGGGCGGAACCTGTCCGATGACCTGGAGCGGCGCCTTGCCGTCCGCGCGCACGAGGTAGCCATCCAGGGGCCACACCGGAACGCCCAGCACCGTCACGGTGCGCTCGGCGACGAAGGGTGCGTTCGGGGCGGCGCCACGCGGAGGCGAGCCCTTCCACCGGACACCCGTCCCCAGCACGGAGGACGCGGACGGCGAGCGGGCCGCGATGACGAAGGCGCCGCGGTCTTCCACCAGCGCCGCCAGCAGCTCCCGCGTGGGCCCGGGCGGCTCGTGCTCCAGCCGGCGTGAGAGCACCGCGTGCACCGCCCACGCATCCCCCCGCGCGAGCGCCTCCGACAGCGCGGCATCCGGCAGGAGCTCCGCCAGACGCGGCGCGCGCTCCAGCAAACCGCTGGGGTCCGTGACAGGGGCGAGGGACATGGCCCGCATTCAACCGGGACCCGGCGGGTGGAAGGCAAGACCCCGGGCCCTGAATCCCGTCAGGCCAAGGCCAGAAGCCTCGCCGCGCAACGAGCGCCATCGACCTCAAGAGGGCCACCCGCCTCCATCATCGCACCGGGCCCTCGGGCCTGAAGGCCGTCCCCACGGATGAGAACGTAAGAACCCTGCCGAGCCCCCCAGCGGCGGCGCGCTGCCAAAACCTGTCGGACAGTCGGACCGCTTTGGCCCCCATGGCTGGCCGGGGCCTCCATTCCATCCGAGCCGCGGAAACCTGTCCGACTGTCGGACAGCTTTGGCGCCCATGGCTGGCCGGGGCCTCCGCCATCCGAGCCGTGAGAACCTGTTCCACTGTCGGACAGCTTGGGTTTCCCCCTGCCGGGGGCGGCACTCCATCCGACCAGCGGAAACCTGTCCGACTGTCGGACCGCTCTGGGCCGCCGCGACTGAGACCTCCGCCATCCGAGCCGCGGAAACCTGTCCGACTGTCCGACAAGTGTGGGACGCCGGGCTGGGAGCTGCCGCGCAATCCGAGCGCGGAAACCTGTCGGACAGTCGGACAGCTTCTTTGGGCCGCCGCGACCGAGACCTCCGCCTCCGAGCCGAGGAAACCTGTCCGACTGTCGGACAGGTTTGAAGGTCTTGGCTGGCCGGGCCCCTGCTCCGTCCCATCCGCAGAAACCTGTCCGACTGTCGGACAGGTTTGAAGGTCGTGGCTGGCCGGGGCCTCTGCTCCGTCCCATCCGCAGGAACCTGTCCGACTGTCCGACAGGTTCGGGGCAACCGCAGCCGGGGGAGCCCCCTATCGGGCCAGCGGAAACCTGTTGGACCGGCTCATGCAGTGCGCCACTTGCCTTGAATCCCGTCAGGCCGTTGGCCGAAGCTCCCGCGCCATGGGCGCCTTCGACCTCGTGATCATTTCCGTCATCGTCGCGCTCGGCCTGGGGCGCTTCCTCGTGATGCGCGACCAGCGCCGCGCGCCGCCTCCGGAGGCCGGGCCACGCAAGCCGACGCCGCAGCGCATCGCCGGTCGCGTCCTGCTGGGGTACGCCTACGCGATGGCGCTGTTCCTGCTCGTCCGCTTCTTCCTCGGCCGGATGTGACGGACGCTGGAGGCTTTCCCCTCTGAACGCATGGCTTGTGTCGGGAGTGGTGTCCCCGGCGCTGGGGTTGTACCTGCGCCGCCGGGATGTACTCGGCCCCACGAAGGGCGTCATCCACCGGCGACACCTGACGCCGCTGCCGCTCACCTACAGCCTGGCGGCCTACACGGCCCAGGGCCTGTACCTGGGCCCCTGAGCGCACGAGGCGCCCCGGGGCCCGAGGCCAGCCCTGGCGTCAGTGCTTGCCGTACTCCAGCTTCACGCCCTTGCGCTGCGCGTAGATGTACGCCTCCATCGCGCGCATCTTCGGGTCGCCGTCCGCCAGCGGCTTGCCGCGCACCGGGTTCTCGATGCACCAGTTGATCATGTCGCGCAGCAGCGCCACGCGGCCCAGCTGCACCTGGTACTTCGGGTAGGTCTCCGGGTGGGTGTTGGCCGCGTCCGGATGGCACATGTCGCACGACACGCCCACCGTGCCGCCCAGCGCGTCCGCGTCGTGGAACACGCGGTGGCCGTCCTTCACGGCCGCCTGCACGGAGTCCGCCCACACCTGCTCGTCGCGTTCGGAGTACGCGCCGTAGGTGTGGCCCGTCTGGAGGTGGGCCTTCTGCTGCTGGGGCACCGCCTTCGCGCCCGTCTCCGCGCCCATCCCGCCCTGGCGCACGTCGTTGCCCGAGGGCTTCGCGCCGGGGTTGGGCTGGGGCGCGGGCGCCGGGGACTTCTTCGTGGCCGGGGGCGAGGCCTGCGCCAGCACCGGGCCGGGCACGTCGTCCCAGTTCGCGTTCGGGTTCTTCTTACGCCAGTCATCCATCAACTGCGCGGTGGCGGTGATGGCCTGGGCACGCGTGAGCTTCTGGCCGTCCTTCACTCCGGCCACTTCCAGGGACGTCTCACCGTCGCACAGGCCCAGCACCAGGTTGCCGTCCTTGGACGCCGGCAGGACATGTTGGGGGAGCGGCTCAGGCTTCGACTCCGGGGACGTGGCGAGCGCCACGCCGCCGGCGAAGGACAGGGCCGCGCACGGGACCACGAGCAGCTTCATTCGCAGGTTCATGGGAGGGGGTTCCTCTTCCGGTCCTAATAGGTGGGCAGCTTGGGCTTGGGGGGCGCGGACTGCTTGCCACCGGAGCCCAGGTAGCTGGCGCGCACGGTGATGGGGTCGCGCTGCCAGAGGTTGTAGAGCTTGTCCACGAGCCCCGACTCCAGCACGTCCATGCGGCCGTCACCGCAGCCGTCGAACTGGCTGAACGGATCCGCGCGGTTCATGGGCACCGTGAGCGAGGGCAGGCCTTCCGGCGCGTACGGCCACGGCCACGCGGTGGACAGCATCCCGTGGAAGGAGATGTTGCCGATGCGGTTGCTGAGCAACTGGTGCGTGTGGCCGTGGATGACGGTGACCTTCTCGTACGGCTTGAGGATGGCCTGCACCTCGTCCGCGTCGTCGGTCCAGAAGTTCCAGGGCTTGTAGTACTTGTAGAGCGGCGAATGGCTGAAGACGATGACGGGCGTCGTCTTCGCCACCTTGGCCAGGTCGCTCTGGAGCCACTGGCGCTGCTCGGCGCCGACCTCGAAGCGGGACTGGATGCCATTGTCCAGGCCGGCGACGATCTTCATGCGCTCCATGGGGGAGAGCTTCCGCTCCGTCCAGAAGTCCTTCTCCAGGATGGAGTTGAGCACCACGAAGTGCACGCCCTTGTGGTCGAAGGAGTAGTTGGGCGCGCCGAACAGGTCGCGCCACAGCTCGCCCATGTCCAGGAACCAGTCGTGCTCGCCCACCATCATCTTGATGGGGGCCTTCACGGACTTGAGGATTTGGGCGCCCAGCTTGAGCTCGCCGGCCTGGCCCAGCTGCGCCAGGTCCCCGCCAAAGAGGACGAAGTCCGGCTGGGGGTCCAGCGCGTTCACGTCGTCCACGGCCTTGAGGATGGCGCGCACGAAGCGGTCGTTGAGCTTGTTCTCATACAGGTGCGTGTCGGAGATGTACGCGAAGGAGAACTTGGGCTTCTCTCCCTGCGCCTCCGCCACGTTGACCAGCTGGAAGCTGTTGGGCGTGAGCTTGCCCATGCCCGCGACGATGCCGGCGGAGATGCCGGCGACGCGCATGAAGGCGCGGCGGTCCAGCTTGCGCAGGCCCTCGAAGAAGGCGTCGCGCTCGGCGTAGTGCTTCGTCTCGATGCTCTGGAACTTGTTTGCCATGGCGCGCCTCGGTTACCGCTGCTTGGTGGCCGTCACCGGGGTGACGTCGCCGTAGATGCCCAGGTCCGCCGGGTTCTTCACCTTCAGGTCCGGGTTCGGAGCCAGGTCGCCCAGGTTGCCCTTCTTGCCCATGGCGATGGCGGTGTCCCGCTCCGGACGGGTGTTCTTCCGGGCGCGCTGCTTCGCCAGCTGCTCCTTGTTGAGCTTGTCGAACTTCGTGTCCGTGAGGGTGAAGAGGAACGCCACCAGGTCGTCGATTTCCGGCTCCGTGAGCCCCAGCCGCTGCATCCCCCCGTCAAGGTAGGGATTGGCCACGCCGCCCTTGTTGTAGTGGTCCATCACGTCCCACAGCGTGGTGAGCGACCCGTCATGCATGTACGGGCCGGTGATGCCCACGTTGCGCAGGATGGGCGTCTTGAACGAGCCCACGTCGTTCTCCTGCTTGGTCACGAGGAAGCGGCCCAGCTCGGAGAACTCCGAGTTGAGCGCCAGCTCGTCGATCTGCTTCTCGTCGCCGGTGCGGACCACCTGCACGCCCTTGCGCGCCAGGGTGACGAAGTCCTGCTTGTGCGCGGCGACGCCGATGTTGTGGAACTTCTGGTCGCTGAACAGCGGAGAGACGGCGTTGCCCGCGTGGCAGGCGTTGCAGCGCGCCTTGCCGTTGAAGAGCGCCCAGCCGTTCTTCTCCGACGCGGTGAGCGCCTTGGCGTCGCCCATGATGAACTTGTCGAAGCGCGCGTCGCCGGAGAACTGCATCCGCTCGAACGCGGCGATGGCGACGGCCAGGTCGTCGAAGTTGGGCTCGCGGCCGAAGACCTTCTGGAAGTCGGTGACGTACTCGGGGATGCCGCGCACCTTCTTCATGACGGTGTCCGGGTCCGGCATGCCCATCTCACGCGGGTTGAGGATGGGCAGCTTCGCCTGGTCCTCCAGCGTGGCCGAGCGGCCGTCCCAGAACTGGGTGGCGTTGAAGAGGGCGTTGAGGATGGTGGGGCTGTTGCGCGTCACCTTCTGCTGCTTGACGCCCTCGGACAGCGGCTTGCCGTCGGTGAAGCCCAGCTCCGGCTCGTGGCACGTCATGCAGGCCACGGTGTTGTCCACGGAGAGGCGCTTTTCCCGGAAGAGCTTCTCGCCCAGCGCCACCCGCTCCGGCGTGGGCTCGGAGCCCTTGGGCACCGCGAGCCGCCACAGCGTCGCGGAGACGCCCGGCGGCAGCCGCGGCGGTGTCGCATTCGCTGTTTGTGAAGGGGGAGATGCCGCCAGTCCCACGCCGGAGTTGAGCACCACGGCGAGCATCGTGACGACGCCCGAGGGCAGCCGCATGAACGCCTCCTACCCGTTCTCTGGAGCCGCCGCGGGACATCCGCCCGGGTCCGAAGCCGGTCCGCGCATTTCACGCAACCCGAGAGAACCGTTCAACGGTTGCTAGGTCGCCGGGGAGGGGGAAGTGTCTGGCATTGGAACGTCAGACATCGCGGGCCGCCAGCCGTGGGCGGAAAGCCACGCGTGGGCTTCATCTTTCCGTCCGTGCGCGACAAGGAAGTCCACGCGGTCGCCCGCTACGGGGATGGTGGACTCGTCGAAGAGGACGGCGCCGGCCTCGCGCTCCAGCACGAGCGGGACCAGCGCCTCCTCCAGGTTGCCGCTGGCGGGAGGCACGAGGGTCTCCACCTGCGGGGCCTCCAGGCGCCAGGACTCGCGGGACACGGCGCCCTGTTCACAGCGCGCCACCCAGACGTCCAGGTCGCGCTCCGCGCCAAAGAGGACGTGGCCGCCGGTGGCGCTCACGGTGTCCGTGGATACACCCACGTGGCCCCGGTGCAGGGCGGTGTAGCTGCGGGCGGTGCGCTGGAGTGCGCGCACGCGCTCGGCGAAGAGGAGGTTGACGCCCTCGTTGTGGGTGAGGCCCACGAAGCCCTGGCGCCCTTCGGGCTCCGCGCGCAGGAGCGTGCGCTCCTCCAGCCCGTTGCCGAAGAGGACGCGGAAGCCCTCCTGCTGCGCGCGCTTGAGCGTGGCGTCGCTGGAGTCCACGAGGAGCACGACCTGGTCGCGCGCCTGGAGTGCGTGCGCCACCTGCCGCGCGAGCGCGTTGGCGCCCAGGAGGACATAGCCCCGAGGCACCACGCGGCGCACCCCCAGGAGCCCCGCCACCAGGCCGCCGGACAGGCCCTGCACCACCACCGTCACGCCGATGACCAGGAACACCAGCGCGCGCAGGGACTGGCCCTCCTGCACGCCCTGGTCCCCCAGGCGCGTGGCGAACAGCGAGGCCACGGCGGCGGCGACGATGCCTCGCGGGCCCAGCCACGCGATGAAGGCCTTCTCGTTGCGGGACAGGCCAGAGCCGGCGGTGGAAGCGGCGACGGCCACGGGCCGCACAATGAGCATCAGGACGAGCACGGTGAGGAGGCCGCGCCAGCCCAGCGCCGTCACCTGGGACAGCCGCATGTCCGCGGCCAGCAGGATGAAGAGCATGCCCAGCAGCATCAGGGTGAGCTGTTCCTTGAAGGCGAGCACCTCCCGGCGGGCGGGCACCTTGCCGTTGCCCACGACGAGCCCCGCGGCGATGGCGGCCAGCACGCCGCTCTCCGGCGCGAGCGCGTTGCTCACCTGGAAGGCCCCCAGCACCAGGGCCAGGGCGAAGACGTTGGTCATGTCCTCCGGCACCCACGAGGCCTTGCGCAGGCCCACGGTGATGAGGAGCCCCGTGATGCCGCCCACGGCGAGCCCCACGCCCCAGCGCGAGCCCAGCGCGCTCACCAGCAGCCACGGCCCCTCCTCCGCGTGCAGCGCCATGTCCAGCGCGACCACGGCGATGATGGCGCCCACGGCGTCCACGAAGATGCCCTCGGCCTCCAGCACGGTGGCGACGCGGTGGGTGACGCGCACGCGGCGCAAGAGGGGCGTGATGACGGTGGGGCCGGTCACCATGACCAGGGTGCCGAACAGGGCGGACACCTTCCAGTCCCAGCCCATCAGGGCGCGGGCGGCCAGGGTGCCGCCCACGGCGGTGATGGCGGCGCCCAGGGTGACCAGCCGCTGGATGGAGCGGGCCTCGCGGCGCAGCTTGCGCACGTCCAGGCTCATGGCGCCCTCGAAGAGGATGACGGACACGGAGAAGCCCACCACGGCCTGGAGCGCGGGCCCCAGGGACGCGGGCTGGATGAGGCCCAGGGCCTCCGGGCCGAGCAACACGCCCGCGGACAGCAGCACGACGATGCCGGGCACGCTCAGGTGCCGGGCCACGAGCTGCGCGAGGATTCCGGCGACGAGCGACAGCCCCAGCGTCAGGGAGGGATTGGCGAGGGAGGAGGCCATGGATGCGGCCGCGCACCGTAGCCGTGTGACTTCCGCGCGCACCGGGAGTCTGCTCGCGAGGGTTGGCCGGGAGACAGAAGCAAGCCAAGCCCACACAGACAAAAACCTATCACAACAAGCAAACTCAGCCTACCAAACCACTCACCACCTACCCGCCCTTTTCCAACTCACCAAGGCCGCGATCTGCATACCCTGCCTCCATTTTGGCAAGATGCTTTTCCTTGGAAATCGCCGCAGCAAGCTCGCGCCCCCCGACATCCGGCTGAAGCTTCTCAAGGGTTTCCAGCGCCTTGACTCGAGCCAAAGCGGCTTCAGCTCGCGACTTAACAGAATCAGCCTGAGCTTTCTCGGCCTCAGCGCTCAGTTTTGCAGTCTCTTGAACCACTCGCGAGAAATCCGCAAACGCACGACTCAATCGATCCTGCTCCTCCCTAACAAGTCGGAGCACTCGCTGTTTTCTAGAGCTATACTTTTCTGCAAACCGAGCAACATCTCCCGTCCACTTGCTGTACCGCCACAAGAAATCTGACTCACTTTCGCCGTCGTTCCTTGATGGTTCCTGCGCAACCAAATCTCGAACAGACTCTCGCAGCGACTCCTCTCGACCATAGACCAAATGGTTTCTCAAAGTAGTCGCATAACCGCCCCCTACACCAAACGCCACGGCAAAAGCCTGCCAACCCAGTGGCAGCCCCAATCCAGGAGCAAGCACGAAATAGGCAGCCACTCCAAGGGTTCCGCCCAGCATCCCAGACATTCCCAACAACGACATATCTGGGGCGGGCAAAAACGACTTCAAGTCGCCCACTCGAGTGGTATCGCCACTAGGCTGTCCGCTCACAGGGGTCAATTTCGAGAACGCTTTTCAACCACACCCTGAACAAAACGAAATAGCACTTGCCCAGTCAAATGGACACCAGCCCCGGCAATAACTCCCAGGAGCGCACTTCGCATCACTTCAGAGGAGAAAGCTTTAAATATCTCTCCCGACGCACCACCATGAAACAAAAAAACACCCAACAAGATCAACAATATCGCAAACCAAAGCCCCTTAAACAAATCAACCCCATCCCCGACCACCCCATTGCGCTTCCTGCGTCGCCTATTCTCAATGCCATAGTAGGCAGACTCCAACTCATGCCGAGCACGTTCCGCAGCGCGCAGTTGTGCACGCTGCCGCTCAAGCAGTGCCGCAAGAACCAATGCAGGAGGACTCGCTTTATCTGGCGGAATTTCTCCAGAAGACACAGCCTCGGGTGGGATGCTTCTAGACAAAGCCTCAGCAAGCTCCATCGTCACACCAGATGGAACAGACGATTGCTTCACACTTGAGCCAAGCTCAGTGCTTGGGTCTTTCGACTGCGAATCAGTCTTCATCAAGCACCACCTACATAGCCCACCAAGAGCCACACCGACCACCAACACCCTCCATGGCTTCTACTCGCCAACGCCTCCGGCGACACTCTCCACAATGGTCTCCGATTCAGCCTATGTCCGTCAACTGGCCCAAGAGCTTTGCTTAAGCGTAACAATAATCAAACTAACCAGCAAGAGACAGAATGCACATCGCGATGGCGACAAAAGTGAGGCTGATGACATGGTGATTGGCCCCGCCAAGCCACGCCCCGACTTACAATTCCCCAAAGCGCATGCTTTGACTATCGCTAGAAAAGAATACAAACACAGAGCTATTGCTTATCTCTAGAACGTAATTTCAACGTCGACAGACGAAGGCCACAGAGAGACTCCTGTGCGTATTTGGTTTTCTGCAACTGTCACCATCGCGACAACAAAAGGAGCTATGGCTCAGTCGTTGGAGGGACATCAAGGCTCGGGGACGCGCAGGTCGCGTGAGCGCAGCAGCATGGCGGACGCCGTCGCCGGAGCGAGCACCGACGCGACGATGATGCTCCAGTCCCAGGGCCCTCGCGCCCGGGCGGCGTTGAAGGCGAGCGCCTGCACCAAGGTCAGACAGGCATCCGCGGTGGTGAGCCGCCCCAGCAGCGTGGCCAGGCCGTCTCGCCAGCGGCGCAGGAGCAGCAGCAGTCCCACGATGAGCCCCACGTCGAACACCACCCAGCCGTGCTGCACCCATGGCGACGGGAACCAGTGCGCGCTCATGGGCAGCGCGAGCAGCACCGTCCACGGCACCAGCAGCGCCGTCAGCGCACGCACGAAGAGTCGCGGCCGGCGCAGCAGCGTGACGAGCCCGAACTTCACCAGGCTCCCCCGCGCGAAGGCCCGGAGCGCGTCGTAGATGGCCCACGGCGCGGGTTCGTCCTTCGGGTGGGACAGATAGAGCGTCACCCACGCGTCAGGGCGGAACTTCGCCTTGAAGGAGCGCAGGCCCTCGAAGTCGAACAGCGGGCGCCCGGCGCTGCGCGCGAACCGCAGCCACGGCCGCACGGGCCCCGCGAGCGGCGCCAGGCCCAGCGTCACGTACCTGCGCCCGTTCAGCGCGGCGGCGCGCATCGCGGCGTCCACCAGCGTCTCCGCCGTGCCGTTGGGCGCGGTGGGTTCGCGCAGCAGGTCCTGGAGGAACCAGCCGTCGCGCGCGTACACGGGCGTCACCGACAGGAAGCCCACCACGCGGCCCTCCACCTCCGCCACGAAGGCGCGGCGCTCGCGGGCGAAGGCTCCGGGGGCCAGCCCCACCAGGAAGCCCATCGTCGCCATGCGGCGCGACGCGAGCCAGTGCTCGGCCAGCACCTCCACCGCCGCTCGCAGCGGGTGGCCTTCCGTCTCCATCACCTCCGCGGGCACCTCGCGCACGCGCACGCCGTGGGAGCGCGCGCGGCGGAGCTGTTCGCGCAGGCTGCGGCTGCCCTTCACCACCGCCTCCCATTTCGTCGGGTCCCACACCGGCTGCTCGCCGATGGGCAGCTCCTCGAACGGGACGAGCCGGGAGAAGCGCGACTCCGTGGCGAAGAAGCTCACGCGCTTGCCCGCGCTCCGGGCCGCCTGATGGAAGGCCTCCACCACGTCGTGCACGCGCTCATGCGCGGCGATGGGGCCACCTCCCGCCACCCACGCGCCGCCCGTGTCCACGTAGGCGATGCACCCGTCCCCTTCCGGCGCGAACCAGTACTCGAAGCCCGGCTGCAGCACCTGGAAGGACGTCGCGTTCCAGCCGTGCTGCTTGAGCAGCGCCAGCACCCGTTCGCGCGGGTCGCCTGCGGGGTCCTGGTGGGGGTCGGCCATGGTGTTTGGGTTCAAACTACGTCCCACCGGGCAACCCCGCCAGCCAAAGCCGCCCGAGGAGCCAGGGCACCTCCTGGAGGGACGGGCCGTGAGGAGGTGCGCGGTCGGGAGATCCAATCCGGCCGCTCCCACGCACTACAGGGGGACGTCCTTGACGGGGATATCAGGGCCGGAGCCGGGCCCCCATGGGGCGGCCCTCCCATGGAGGGGCCCGGCTTGCAGTACCGCTCAGGAACCGTCGTCCTCCGCGTCGTCCCCTCCACCATCCGCGGGAGCGCGTCCGAGCAGCCGGTCCACCTCCGCGTGCGCTTCTTCCGCCTGCGCCGCGCTGATGCGCTTGTAGAGCTTCAGCGCGTCCACCACGTGGTGCGCGTGCTTCCACAGCGCTCGGGAACCGCTGGACGGCGAGCGCTTGCGCGGGGACGGCAGCATCGCGGCGAGCACCGCGCCCTGCGCCACGGAGAGCTGGGACGCGGACACGCCGAAGTGCTCCCGCGCCCCCGCCTCAATCCCATACACGCCGTTCCCCCACTCCACCACGTTGAGGTACAGCGTCAGGATGCGCTGCTTCGTCAGCGCTTCTTCCAACCGGTGCGCCAGCACCAGCTCCTTCAGCTTGCGCACCAGGCTGCGGTCGGTGGACAGCCAGAGGTTCTTCGCCAGCTGCTGCGTGAGCGTGGATGCGCCCCGCCCCAGCTCCCCCTTCTCCACCGCCTGCCCCACCGCGCGCGCCAGCTCCACCGTGTCCACGCCGTCGTGCAGGTAGAAGCTCGCGTCCTCGGAGATGAGCACCGCGTCCACCGCGGGCTTGGACACCGCGGACAACGGCACCCACTGCTGCCTCCGGCGCGGCTTGCGCCCGGCCTCGCGCGCCTCGGCCGCCCGCTGCTCGATGAGCGCCGTCGTCTTCGGGTTCTCCTTCGCCAGGGAGTCCGCGTCCGGCAGCCCGGCGAACGTGAGCGCCGCGGTCCCCACGCCCAGCACCAACAGGCCCACTGCCACCCAGCGCGCCCACCGCCTCCTTCGCGGCGGCGCGGGCTGCACCTCCGGCGGTGCCGGCGGGATGGACCCGGCGGGTTCGGGGCTCGGGGACTCGGATGGACCTTCGACGGTGGACATCTGCCGGCCGTGTCTAGCGCCGTGCCGTCCGGGCGTCACCCTTCACGGTGAGCTTCGCGGACGCCAGACGCGGCGGCTCGGGCGAGCGCCAGCGCTCGTCCACGGACGCGAAGCCCGCCACCAGCTCCCCCGCCAGGTAGCCGCGCGTCTTCTTCCCCTTGCGGCGCAGCCAGTCGTTGAGGACGTGCCCCTTCGCGTCCTTGCGCGCCTCCGGCTGCGCGAGGTTGAAGCGCGAGCGCTTCACCAGCCCGCCGGACTTGTGCACGAACGTCACCGTGCCGTCCGCCCCCACCCGCTCCACGATGCCAATGTGCGTGAGGCCGTCGTTGATGAGGCCGTCGCGGTTGCGGTCGAACGTGTTCTTGAAGAACACCAGCGCGCCCGGCCTCGGCGTCTCCGTGAGCATCCCCAGCGCGCGCGCCTTGCGGTGGATGGCCGTGACGCCGTTCTCCTCCGGCAGCACGTCGTCGGGCAGCAGGTCCAACCGCCGCTGCTGGAACGCCAGCCGCGTCATGCCCGAACAGTCATCGCTCACCGCCGAGCTCATCTTCGCCAGCGTCGTCATCCCCACCCAGGACCTCGCCCGCCACAGCGCCCGGTCCGCCAGCTGGACTTCCGGCCGGGCCTTCTTCGTCGCCGTGGCCTTGTTCGATGCCTGAGCCGCCCCGCCCCACACCAGCGCGCTCACCAACGCGCCCACCCACACGCCTCGTCCCATGCGCACGCGGCAGAGCAACCGCCGTGCCCGGCCTCCGCGGCGTTGCGCATGTCCACCTCACGACGAAGCGCGCTCACCCTTCGGCACGAGCTGGGCAAGGAAGTTCCCACCCACGGCAACCGCGCGCCCTGAATCCCTCAGGGCACGACGGGGTTCGAGCCGGCCGGCTCGCCACGTCCGGCCGCGCCCGCGGGGAGCTGCGCGTCACCCGACGCGGGGTTGTTCCACCGGCGACCGGGCGCTGGCGTCCGCTTCCGTTCCTCGCGGAACAGCGTGCGCAGGTGCTCGTCATGGAGGACGGGCGCCGGACGGGGCTCGGGGCCGGTGATGACCCGCGTGGACGGAGGCGGCGGCTCTCCACCCAAGGTCTGCGCCGGCCCGCAGCCCTTGCTCACGCAACCGGGGCTGAAGACGTCAACGAGCGCGTCAGGCCGTTCGGTTCCCCAGGTCCGCGCGGGCCTGGGCTGAATCAGTCTGGGAGGGTTGGGGGCCGGGAACTCCGTGGGCGGCGGGCGCATCTCCCGGGCCTCCAGCGAGACCATCAGCGGCAGCGCCAGCCCCAGCACCGCGAACTGCCCCACGGCGCCGGGCATCCGCGAACCGGGCGCGGGCAATACCTGCGTGCGCAGGCTCGACAGGATGAACGCACCGCCAATGGCCGTGCACAGCGCGAGCGCCCCCCACGTCATGGCCTGCGCCGTGATGACAATGGAGGACAGGCGCCAGGTCGCGCCCACGTCCACCGCCGCCCTCCAGGCGTGGTCCTTCCAGTCCGCCGCCGGCCCGGCCATGCCGTAGCCCACCGCGCACGCCGCCACCCACACGGCGGCGCCATGCACCTCACGGCGCAGGAGCCACCCCTGCGTGAGACCCACCGCCAACCCCATCCCGATGAACGCCGTCCCGGGCGAAAGCCCCAGCGCCACGGCCAGGGCCTGCGAACCCACCAGCCCCACCGCCACCGCCATCGCCGTGTGCCCCGCCCAGCCAGGCACCTGGAGCCCCGCGCGGCGCAGCGCGAACGATTGCGCGTTCCCCAGCACCGCCCCCGCGACCGCGAAGACCGCCAGCTCCGCGAGCCGGTGCACCACGCCCTGCTCCACCGCGGACAGCCGCCAGATGGCCGCCGAGCCCAGCAATGTCTCCAGCAGGCGGGCCCAGTCCTCCACCTGCGTCCACGGGACGAGCAGGCCCAGCACGGTGACCACGGAGACGAGGAGGACGTGGACGAGACGAGAGCCCATGGCCCGGCAGTCTGTGCGAGGCCCCCGCTCCAAAGCCATTCACCGAGGCACCTTCCTGCCCGCCGGCCAACGGAGGTGTCGCCCGGTGGAGGTGGATGTACGGCGCGACAGGACCTCAGGGATTGGACTGAACCCTGGTGCGTTTCGCCTACGACCAGCGCCTGTCGCCCGCCGAGCAGCGCATCTCCCGGCGGAGCGACGCCGTCACGGAGGTGCCCCTGCGGACGTCCGCGACGCCGCGGCCCGGGGTGGAGGCGGTGCGTGAGGCCCTGCTCCACACGGAGGGCTTCTTCCAGCGCGAGTCGAGCCTCTTCGGGCAGCGGGTGCCCCCGCCAGCGGGGTCGGAGCGCCGTGAAGCGGCGGACACTGGGAAATGGAGCACGAGCACAAGGCGCGGCCGGCGCTAGATTGCCGCCCCTATGGCGCATCCCACCGACGACAAGAACTTCCGCCTGCCCACCACCCTCCGGCCGCGCCGCTACCAGGCGACGGTGACCCTGGACCTGGAGGGGCGCACCTTCACGGGTGAGCAGCGCGTGGAGCTGGAGCTGTCCCAGCCCACCACGGAGATCATCCTCCACGCCAACGCCCTGGAGCTGGGCGAGGTCACGCTCCGCACCGGCAACGACGTGCGCAAGCCCGCGTCCAAGCGCGTGGCCCCGGTGAGCGAGACGGTGGTGCTCACGTTCGATGCGCCCCTGCCCGCGGGCAGCGCCACGCTGGACGTGCTCTGGACGGGGCACTTCAGCGACGGCCTGCGCGGCCTGTACGCGGCGGGCCAGGTGGCCGCGACGCAGTTCGAGGCCGCGGACGCCCGGCGGCTGTTCCCCTGCTTCGACGAGCCGGCCTTCAAGGCGCGCTGGGCGCTCACGGTGCGCGTGCCGGAGGGCCACACGGTGCTGGGCAACGGCCGCGTGGTGAAGGACGAGAAGGACGGGGCCCTGCGCAAGGTGACGTTCGAGGAGACGGAGCTGCTCAGCTCGTACCTCATCGCGCTGGTGGTGGGCCCGCTGGTGGGCACGCCGGAGGAGAAGGCGCAAGGCATCCCGGTGCGCACGTGGGCGCTGCCGGAGAAGGCGCACCTGGCGAAGTTCGGCCAGGACGCGGCGCTGCAAGTGCTCCCCCGGCTACAGGACTACTTCGGGTTGCCGTATGCCTTTGGCAAGGTGGACCAGGTGGGCATCCCGGACTTCGAGGCGGGCGCGATGGAGAACGCCGGCCTCATCACCTACCGGGAGGTGGCGCTGCTGTTGGACCCTGCCACCGCGCCCTTGTCCGTGCAGAAGCGCGTGGCGGAGGTGGTGACGCACGAGCTGGCGCACCAGTGGTTCGGCAACTGGGTGACGATGGTGTGGTGGGACGACCTCTGGCTCAACGAGGCGTTCGCGACGTGGATGGCTTTCAAGATTGTCGACCAGTGGCGGCCGGACTGGCGCATGTGGCTGGACTTCGACGCGCACCGGGCGAGCGCGCTGGCGCTGGACGCGCTCAAGTCCACGCACCCCATCCACGGGGAGGTGCGCAACGCGGGCGAGGCCGGTGAGAGCTTCGACGCGATTACGTACGAGAAGGGCGGCGCGGTGCTGCGGATGATTGAAGGGTTCCTGGGAGAGGGACCCTTCCGCGAAGGCATCCGGCTGTACATGCGCAAGCACGCGCGCGCGAACGCGGTGAAGGAAGACCTGTGGAACGCGCTGGGTGAAGCGGCGAAGCAGCCGGTGAACGAGCTGGCGACGAAGTGGATTGGCCAGAGCGGCTTCCCGCTGGTGTCGGTGAAGGTGGAGGGGCGGAAGGTGACGCTGTCGCAGCGTCGCTACTATTCGGAGCCGGAGGCGAGGAGCCCGGAGACGTGGCCGGTGCCCATGGTGCTGCGCTTCGAGGACGCGGGCGGCGTGCGGGAGCAGCGCGTGCTCTTCCGCGACGCGGAGACGACGGTGACGCTGGAGGGCGGCTCGGGCGACGTGAAGTGGCTGTGCGCCAACGGCGGCTCCACGGGCTTCTACCGGGTGGCGTACGAGAAGCCAGCGCTGGACGCGCTGGCGGCGAACCTGGGGACGCTGGCGCCGTCGGAGCGCATCTCGCTGCTGGCGGACATGTTCGCGCTGGTGCGCGCGGCGCAGGCGCCGGTGGCGGACCTGCTGGACCTGGCGGCGCGCTTCAAGGACGAGGAGGACGAGGCGGTGCTGGACGAGCTCGTCGGGCGGCTCGGGTACATCGAGAACCGGCTGACGGAGGGCGAGGACCAGGAGCGCTTCCGCCGATGGGTGGAGCAGCTGTTGGGCGGCGGCCTGAAGAAGCTGGGCTGGCAGGCGGCGCAGGGAGAGCCGGACCGGGTGCGGCTGCGCCGCGCGGCGCTGGTGCGCGCGGTGGGTGGCCTGGCGCGCAGTCCGCAGGTGCTGGCGGAGGCGCGTCCGCTGGTGCAGCGGATGCTCCAGGGGGACAAGTCCGCGCTGGACGCGAACCTGCTGGACACGGCGGTGGGCATGGTGGCGCGCGCGGGCGACTCGGCGCTGTTCGATGATTTGTCGCAGCGGATGCCCAAGGAGCCGGACCCGGCGACGCAGCGGCGCTACCTGATGGCGCTCACAGCCTTCGAGGACGCGACGCTGGCGGAGCGCGCCCAGGGCCTGCTGTTCACGGAGACGGTGAAGACGCAGGACGTGGCGAGCTTCGCGACGGGCCTGTTGGGCAACCGCACCGGGCGCGATGCGTGGTGGGCGCATTTGCAGAAGAACTGGAAGGACCTGGTGGCGCGCACGGGCGCGGCGCCCATGCTGCTGCGCCGCGTGGTGGAAGGCCTGGGCCTCCTGCGCACGCGCGAGCAGCTGGAGCAGATGAAGGCCCTGCTCCAGGCGAACCCCATTCCAGAGGCCCAGCAGGCCACGGCGCAGACCCTGGAGCGGCTGACGCAGGACGTGGCCCTGCGCGAGCGCGTGGCCCCGGAGGTGGCCGCGTGGCTGAAGCGCCGGCCGTGAGGTGAGGGCCCGCCGGGAGGGACGATGTGGAGGTCACTTCTGTTCTGCATGGCCTGGGGGCTCGGGGGCTCCGCCTCCAGGCCTCCGCCGGGCGTCGCTCAACCGCCTCCCGGTGAGCGCCTGGAAAGCATCGCGGGTCCCCTCCCCGCCACGGCCCCTATCCGACCTATTCCGATGCGTTGCTGGCAGCCTGCCCATCATGCGCACGCCCACGCTCTTCATCGTGTCCGGATTGATGCTCGGTGGTTGCATGAAGCCCCATCGACCCGCGCTGGCTGAGTCCGAGCCTTCGCTCGTCTTTCCCTCCTTCTTCGCCAGCCCTGGGGAGGCCGTGGGGGGCCCTGGAAGAACGTATGCGTTGGACGGTTCCGTTCTGCGCGCGCTCTCCCTGGCGGTCGCGGACTTCCTTCCGCCCCCGACGCCGTCAACGCCGTGCTGGGACCGGCCCGAGTCACATCGCTACAGGATCCTCCGTGAGTCAGGGGTCATCTTCATCCGGATCGAAGAGGACCCCGCCGCCTGTGGGCGGCAGGTTCCCGCCCTGCACTCCGGAGCGCGATACGCCTTCAGTGACGACGGCCGGCTCCTGCGGCGCCTCATCGATGGAGAGCCGGAGCAGGTTCCAAACAGTGGGTCCTCCCCGGACGATGCGGGCGAGGATGCCGCCCCCGGTACGCCTCCACCTCCGGGCCTCCAGCCGGGGGGCCCGCCTCCTCGTTTCTCCCATGTCCCGGACGGCGGCACTCACGCCATGATGTCAGCGCCTCCAATGGAGCAGAGCCTTCCTCCCGATGGCGGCCCTGGGAACCCATGAAGACCACGCTCACGCCCGAAGCCTCCGCCGCCTCCCGTGAAGCCCTGCGCCGCGCCAACGTGGCGTTCACCCACGCCTACCCGGGCGAGTCCTCCCGGCGCCAGCCCGTGCACACCGTGTACGGCGGCGCCCACCTCTTCCGCGCTGGCACCGCGCGGAAGATGGGGGACCTGGCGCTCGCGGCGCTGCGCGACTACGCCGCCGATGGCTCCCAGCTCGCCCACGGGCTGGGCCTGCCCCAGCGCGGCGGCTTCGCCCAGCGCGTCCATGACCGCGTCGTGGACAAGCTCCAGCGTGAGCCCGTGGAGGACTTCCGCATCGACTTCGAGGACGGCTACGGCCACCGCCCCGATGCCGAAGAGGACGCCCACGCCGTCGCCGCCGCCACGGAGGTGGCTCGCGGCCTGGAACTGGGCTCGCTCCCGCCGTTCATCGGCATCCGCGTGAAGTCCTTCACGGAGGAGCTCTACGCCCGCGCCTCGCGCACCCTGGACCTCTTCGTCACCGCGCTGCTAGAGCAATCCGGTGGCAGGTTGCCTCCGTCCTTCGTCGTCACCCTGCCCAAGGTCACCGTGCCCGAACAGGTGACCGCCCTGGCGACGCTGCTGTCGGAGCTGGAGTCCGCCCACAACCTGCCCCCAGGCGCGCTCACCCTGGAGCTGATGGTGGAGACGCCCCAGGCCCTCTTCGACGCGCGCGGCAGGCCGCACCTGCGCTCGCTCGTGGAGGCGGGCGAGGGCCGCTGCTCCCACGTGCACCTGGGCGTCTACGACTACACCGCCGCCCTGGATGTCAGCGCGCACATGCAGCACATGCTCCACCCCGCCTGTGACTCCCTGCGAGACATCGTGCAGGTGCTCCTCGCAGGCAGCGGCGTGCACCTGTCCGACGGCGCCACCAACGTCATGCCCGTGGGCCCCCACCGCAAGCAGGGCGACACCCCGCTGCTCCCCACGCAACGGCGCGAGAACACCGACGCCGTGCACCGCGCGTGGCAGGTGGCGTACCGGCACACGCGCCACTCGCTGGAGCGCGGCTACTACCAGGGCTGGGACCTGCACCCCGCCCAGCTCCCCGTGCGCTACGCCGCCGTCTACGCCTTCTTCCTGGAGGGCCTGGAGCCGGCGTCCCAGCGCCTCAAGGCCTTCGTGGACAAGGCCGCCCAGGCCACCCTGCTGGGCGACGTGTTCGACGACGCCGCCACCGGCCAGGGCCTGCTCAACTTCTTCCTGCGGGGCCTGGCCAGCGGCGCCCTCACGGAAGAGGAGGCCCGCGCCACCGGCCTCACGCTGGAGGAGCTGAGGAGCCGCTCCTTCCGCGCCATCGTGCAGGGCCGCGCGTCACGCTGACGCGGGCGGCTCCGTGGGGGGCACCGCGCTCCGGGGCCCCAGCCACTCGCGCGCGACGGCCACGTCCACCGCGAGGATGCCCAGGAGGAACAGCCACGGCCCCGGCTTCGACGACAGGCCCGTCAGCCCCCAGACGGTGATGAGCCCCGCGAGCACCGCGGGCACCGCCGAGGGCAGCGCCTCCCGCGCGCGCCGCACCGACCCCAGCACGCCCAGCGCCAGCAGCCCCAGCACCACGCCCGTCGCGCCCAGCCGGCCGCGCCCCGTCCCCGCGCCCTGCCCCGCCGGGAGCACCAGCGTGTTGAACTTCCACGTGTGCTGGTCCTCGATGTCCCAGGCGAAGTTGTCGTCGATGGTGATGGTGCGCTCACGCTGCAGGTGGGCCGTGGGCACCAGCGACCACGCCGAGCTCCACGGCAGGAGCAGCCCCACCGCGCACGCCGCCACGCCCGCGAACACCCACCGCTTCAGCCGCACGTCCGCCGGCCTCCGCGTGAGCGACGGCTCCGCCAGCGGCGACGCCTGGAACGCCCGCCACTGCACGAAGCCCAGCACCACCGCCGCCAGCACCCACAACAGGGGCGCCACGCCCAGCCCCAGCGACAGGAACGCCTGCGTCACCGTGAGCGCGGTGAACATCGGCAGGAACGCCGGATGCGCGGCCCACTTCACCGCCGGCACCAGCGCGTCCGGCAGCTTCCGGCCCGCGGCCACCCACTCGCGCGCGCCCAGCATGCCGGCGCCCACCAGCATCAACACCGCCCAGGGCAGCCCCAGCCCGCCGCCAACGAAGGGCAGCACCGGCACCACCGCCGCCGCCGCCACCAGTCCGGCCCCGAGCAGCGGCAGCGAGCCCCCGGGCAGCCGCTCGCGCAGCCTCGGGTCGTCCAGCACGTCCTGCACCGCGCGGCCCGCCGAGTCCGCCGCGCGCCGCGCCTGGTCCGCCACCTCGTTCATCACCGGCGACCCGGGCGCGTTCACGTCCCCGCCACAGTGGGGACACGTCCGCGACGCGTGGCCTTCAGGGAGCGGCTGACCACAGTGCGGGCAGGACATGGCGCGAGTCCTCCTCAGATGAAACAGGGGCGCGAAAGCCTACACCGCGCTCCCGCCCGCACGCCCGGCTGTTACCAGAGCATGTCCTGGTCCTCGGTGACGCCAGGGACGTTGGACAGCTTCAGCTCCTGGCCGCCCACGCGCAGGGTGCCCTCGAAGAAGCCCACGGGCTGGGCGAAGTGGCTCACCACCAGCCGCAGGTTGCGCTCCTCGCGGTGCACGTAGATGGGCTTGAAGCGCAGGTCCACCGCGCCGTCCGCCGTCGTCAGGCGCCACGGGTCCAGGAGCTCCTTCGCGTCGTACTCGAAGCGCGCGCGGCCCACCGGGAAGAGCCGGTCGCCCAGCCAGACGGCGTTCTCGTTGGCCTCGGTGGCGCCCTCGTTGAAGCCCTCCACCAGGTTGAGGCCCACGGGCGTGCCGTCCGGCAGCCGCCCGGCCGCGAAGGCCCAGCGCCAGGCGGTGTGCCGCGCCAGGTAGCCCTGCGTGTAGTCCATGCCGCCCACGCCGCCGTCCAGCCGGAAGCGCCGGCCCCCCGCCTCCAGGCTCCCGAAGGCCAACAGGCCGCTGCGCTTCTGGGTGACGTTGACCAGCCCGTCGCCCTGCACCGGCGCGATGACGGTGAGGGCCGGCGGGCCGCCCGCGACCAGCAGGTCGCCGTTCCACTGGAACGTCTGGAGCGACTGCGTGCGCATGCGGCTGACGTCCACCTCCACCTGGTAGCGCTCGTCGGACTCGCCGCGCTTCACGGACATGCGCCCGCCCAGCGTGCGGAAGGCCGCCACGAGCCCCGCGCCCGGCTTGTCGCTCACCTCCGCGAGCGGCCCGGGCACGCCCAGGAAGCTCACGTCACAGAGCGGCTTCTTCTCTTGCAGGTCCACCGCCACCGCGAAGGCGTTGGCCGTGTAGCCCAGGTCCACCACCGCGAAGAGGGCCGCCACCTCCTGCGTGGCGACGAAGGTGTAGTGCCAGCGCTTGCGCTTGAGCAGCCGCGTCGCGCGCCCCGGCGCCCACTTGCCCAACAGCCGGGGCAGGTCCACCTCCGGCAGCTCTCCCTGGTACGTGCCGAACCGCGGTTCCCCTGCCG
The DNA here is from genome assembly GCF_003611685.1 of Corallococcus sp. CA049B. NCBI lineage: Bacteria > Pseudomonadati > Myxococcota > Myxococcia > Myxococcales > Myxococcaceae > Corallococcus > Corallococcus sp. CA049B. The sequence continues at coordinate 37,539 of NZ_RAWC01000030.1, forward strand.
TGGAGGCCACCGAGTCCGGGGCGAAGGGCAGCAGGGCTTCTCGTTCACGCTCAAGCGTCATCGCGAAACATTGGACGGCACTTCGCCGCCCCTGTCACGTGAACACACTGGCCAAGTTGTGCCCCGAAAACACTCGGGGCCCGGGCCGCGAGCCGCGCGTGCCTGCCCGCTAGCTCCTGCCGAAGATGATGCGCTCCTGGGTCAACAGACGCGTGGTGAAGCGCAGCGCCACCAGCGACACCACCACGCAGGACACGAACGCGAGCACGAAGGGCACCGGCCCCAGCGTCTCGCCGCGCATCACCTCGCCCGCGAGCAGCTCCTGCCCCAGCACCGGCACCGCGAACATCCACGTCTGCGTCTGGATGGGGGACAGGGCCAGCATCATCCCGGGCAGCGTGGGCAGCACCATCAGGAGCGACAGGTACGTCTGCGCCTCCTTGAACGAACGTGCATAGGTGGACACCCACATCTGCACGGCGGACGCGGCCAGCACCAGCGGCAGCACCGCGGCCAGCATGCCCAGCGCGGCCGGCGTGTCGAAGCGGGCGCGCACGCCCAGGTCCTCCAGCGGCACGCGCTTCACCACCAGGAAGTACCCCACCAGACACAAGAGCACGCCCGTGCCCGCCATGGCGCAGGTGGCCAGCCACTTGCCCGCCACCACCGCGCCGCGAGGGGCCGGGTTGAGCAGCAGGGGCTCCAGCGAGCCGCGCTCGCGCTCGCCCGCCATGGTGTCGCTGGCCAGCTGCATGCCGCCCGCGAACGCCGCCATCACCAGGAACAGCGGGATGGTGGTGAGCACCGTCGCCGCGGTGCGCTCGGGGGTGGACAGGTCCAGTTCGTCCACGCGCACGGGCACCGCCAGCTCCGGCGACACGCCGCGCGCGAACAGGCGCTGACTGCCGGTCTGCTGCGAGTACACCGCCAGCATCCGCTGCGCGCGCTGCACGGCCTGACGGGCCTTGTTGCGCGAGCTGTCCACCACCAGCCGCACCGCGGCGGTGTGCCCGTCCGCGAAGTCCTTCGAGTAGCCGTCCGGCACCACCAGCACCAGGTCCAGCTTCCCGGCCTGCACCAGCGCCTCGTAGTCCCGCGGCGCCTCCGACAGCTTCGCGCCGTAGCGCTCCAGGAAGGCCATCAGGCTGGGCGCGTGCTCGCGGCCCACCACCGGCATCTCCAGCGGCCGGTCCTGCCGGTACCAGGAGGCCATCACGTTGAACATCACCAGGAACACCAGCGGGCCCAAGAGCGGCCACATCACCGCGGTGCCCAGCGTGCGCTTGTCCCGCAGGTGGTCCAGCACCTCCTTGCGCAGCACCGTCCCGACGAGGCCCTTCATTCGCGCAACCCCTGCTCGCTGCCAATCACGCTCACGAAGGCTTCCTCCAGGCTGTCCTTGCCGGTGCTCGCGCGCAGCGCATCCGCCGTACCGTCCGCCACCACCCGCCCTCGCGCCACCACCACGATGCGGTCACACAGCGCGGCCACCTCCTGCATCACGTGGCTGGAGAACACCACGCAGCAGCCCTGCGCCTTCAGCTTGCGCAACAGCGTGCGCACGGAGCGCGTGGCCATCACGTCCAGGCCGTTGGTGGGCTCGTCCAGGAGCACGTTGCGGGGCCCGTGCACCAGCGCGCGCGCCAGCGCCACCTTCACGCGCTCGCCCTGGCTGAAGCCCTCCGTGCGCCGGTCCGCGATGTCCTTCATGTCCAAGAGCTCCACCAGCTCCTCCACGCGCGCGTCCAGCGCGGCGCCGGACAGGCCGTGCAGCTCGCCGAAGTACCGCGCGTGCTCGCGCGCGGTGAGGCGCGGGTAGAGGCCGCGCGCGTCCGGCAGCACGCCCAGCGCGCGCCGGGCCACCTCCGGCTGCTTCGCCACGTCCACGCCGTCCACGGTGGCGGTGCCGCCGTCCGGGCGCACCAGCGTGTAGAGCATGCGCATCGTGGTCGTCTTGCCCGCGCCGTTGGGGCCCAGCAGGCCCGTGATGACGCCGTCCTCCGCGGTGAAGGTCACGTCATGCACGGCCGTCACGGAGCCGAAGCGCTTGTGCAGGTTCCTGGCTTCAATCATGGGCGCTTGGAGTCCTACGGGACAGGGCCGGCGAAGGAGGTGAAGAAGGGCGGCCGCTTGAGGCCCGCGCCGCAGTCGGGCGTCAGGCCCTCCACGCCGCCGCGCGTGAGCACGTCCGCCATCAGCGTGCGCGCGCAGTCCGCGCCCACCGTGTTGTGCCCCAGCCCCGGCACCACCACGTGCAGGCTGCGCGTGAGCGTCCGCTTCGCCTCCTCGCCCCAGGGCGGCGGCGTCACGGGGTCCAATTCGCCGGACAGCAGCAGGGTGGGGATGTCCGACTTCACGGGCTCGCGGAAGCTTGGGGGCACGTTCGCCTGGGGCCACTTCGCGCACGCGCGCTTGATGTCCAGCGCCATGCGCGGGCCGAACCAGGTGCCCTTCGCCTCACGCTCGGCGTCCTCCTCCGTGAAGAAGGGCGCGTCCTCCGCGCACACCACCGCCAGGAACATGCCCCGGCTGGTGGTGCGCGCCACCTCGTCGGTGAGCCCCAGCGACAGCGCGACGAAGGGCGTCCAGTCATCCTTCGCGGCGCGGTCCAGCATCAGCGGCACCAGCGACGCGACGTCCGGGCTGTAGAGCAGCGAGAACAGCTCCGACAGGAACACGCGCCGGGTGAGCGTGAAGTCCTCCGGCACGCCCGTGCGCGGGTGCGCCAGGTGCACCTTCGCGGGGGTGGCCTCCAGCTTCGCGAGCAGCGCTTCCGTGCGGGCGCGCAGGTCCGGATACGCCTTCGCGCAGACGCCGTCCTTCGCGCAGGCGTCCAGCAGCAGGTCCAGGGCGCGCTGGCCGTCGCGCGCGGCGTACAGCGGCAGGTACTGCCCCATGGGGGCCACGCCATCCAGGATGGCGGTGCGCACGCGGTCCGGGTGCTGGCGCATGTACACCAGCGCCGCGCGCGTCCCGTAGGAGATGCCCCACAGGTTCACCTGCCGGTAGCCCAGCGCCGCGCGCACGTCGTCCAGGTCGTCCATGGCGATGGACGTGGTGTAGAGCCGCTCGTCCGCGTCCCAGCCCTTGCGGCACTGGGGAATCACGTCCGCGTCCTCGCGGTCCTCGAAGCGCTCCGCCAGCGACGTGCGCGAGGGGTTCAACGCGTCGCAGTCCAGCGGGTGCGAGTCCCCCGTGCCGCGCTGGTCCACGAACACGATGTCGCGCTGACGCCGGATGCGATCCAGCGCGGGCAGGATGCGCGTGCGGGACGCCGCCTGGCCGGGGCCCCCCGCGAGGAAGAACAGCGGGTCCTCCTTCGGCTGCGACGCGAGCGCGGGCACCACCACCACGCGCAGGGGAAGCTTGCGCCCCTTCGCCGCCGCCCGGTCCTCGAAGACCTCCAGCGTGCCGCAGAGGGTCTGCGCGGCCACCCCGTCCAGCCGGCACGGCTTCAGGTCCATCCGCCGCGCGGAGGCCGTCTCCGCGTTGGAGGACCGGGAGCAGCCGGTGAGTGACAGCGCCGCCAGCACCGCCAGCGCGGCGAGGGGGTGAGACAAGATGCCACCTGTCACGGCGGGCCAACCTCCAGCACGGGGGAGTCCCCCTGGCGCATACCATTGGAGTGCCGAAGGTGCACCCGTCGAAGCCCCGACACGCGCGGCGATTGAATCCGCGCGAACGCGGGGCGTCCTCTGCTACGCCCATGCCCATGAAGAAACGCGCGTTCCTGGTCCTCTTCGCCCTGTCGCTCACCACCCTCTCCGGCTGCGCAGCGCTGCAGAGCCTGCTCAACGGGGCCTTCAAGAAGCCCACGCTGAAGTTCAAGACGGCCCGGCTGGCGAACGCCTCCCTGTCCGACGCCACGGTGGACCTGGTGTACGAGCTGGACAACCCCAACAGCCTGGGCCTGAAGCTGGCGTCGGTGGACTACGCCTTCTTCGTGGAGGGCAAGCAGCTGGTGGCCGGCAAGCCGAAGGAGGGCTTGAACCTCAAGTCGAACGGCAAGAGCCAGATTGTCTTCCCCGCCAACGTGAAGTTCGCGGACGTCGCGCCGGTGGTGACCACGTTCCTGAACAAGGACGCGGCGGCCTTCAGGGCACAGGGGACGCTGGGCATCCAGACGCCGCTGGGCGTGCTGAAGTTCCCCCTGGAGAAGGAGGGCACGTTCCCCGTCCCCAAGATTCCCCAGGTGCAGTTCCAGGCCCCGCGCATCACCAACGTCACCTTGAGCGGGGCCACTGTGGAGTTCCCCCTGGCCATCACCAACCGCAACGCCTTCCCCCTGCCGGTGGCGGGCATCACCGGCGCGCTCAAGGTGGCGGGCGCCAACGTGGGCAACCTGTCCACGGGCAACCTGGGCATGCTGGATGGCAGCGGGACGAAGCAGGTGACGCTGCCGCTCACCATCAACTTCGCGAGCGCCGCCTCCGCGGCCATGGCGCTGCGCTCGGGCGGCAACGCGCAGGTGAGCCTGACGGGCAACCTGACGTCGGACGCGCAGTCCGTGCCCCTGAACCTCAGCCAGATGGTGAATTTCACGAAGTAAACAGCAGGGCGTGCAGGGAAGCAGGCGGTGCATGGGACACCGGGGATGTTGTCCCCGGGCAGGGGAGCCGTTACGGTTGCGCCGCTTCCCGAGGGCCCCCCATGCGCCGCATCCTCTTCAAGTCCAAGATCCACCGCGCGACGGTGACCCAGGCCGACCTCGACTACGAGGGTTCGGTGACCATCGACAAGGACCTGCTCAAGGCGGCGGACATCCTCCCCTTCGAGAAGGTCGCGGTGTGGAACGTCACGCGCGGCACCCGGCTGGAGACGTACGCCCTGGAGGGCGAGTCCGGCAGCGGGGTCATCTGCATCAACGGCGCCGCCGCGCACCTGAACCAGCCCGGCGACCTGGTCATCCTGGCCACCTTCGCGGAAGTGGAGGAGGCGGAGGCCGCCAACTGGAAGCCCACGGTCGTCTTCGTGGACGGAAAGAACCGGGCGGTGCCCGGCGTCACCGAGGAAATCCCCGGGCCCGCGCGCCGTATCGCGTAGAGACGCCCGCGCAGGTCCGTCCGGCACCTTTTGCCGCACCTGGCCCTGTCTGCCATGCTTCCCGCCCTTCAACAGCAGGCGCGGGGGGCGCGGCGACGCGCGTCCCGGAGGCGATGACGCGATGAAGTGGACGTGGGCGGGCCTGACGGTCCTGGTGGCGGTGGCGGGGTGCAAGCAGGTGGGCCCGTATCAGCGCGACCCCAACGAGGAGGACGCGTTCATCTCCAACGTGCCCGTCATCCGCGCGCCCGCCCAGGACCGCTGCGCGGCGCTGGGGAAGTCCTCCGTGCGCGGCGGCTGTGACGACGCCCTCTACCTGGCCCAGGAGTACGCCCGGCGCCTGTCGGTGGGGGACGAGGTGTGCCTGGAGGGCGGCTTCGGCGAGGAGCCGGGCGCGGCGTGCAAGGCGCGCGCGGCGGTCATCGACACGGGGCCCAACCGGGTGAAGCTGGAGGTGCGCTCGGCGCGTCCGGATTCACGGTGGTTCAAGTCCGAGATGCGACACGGCTGGTACGAAGAGGGCGCGTTGGTGGACCTGTACCTGGCGGAGCGGGGTTACTAGAGACGACCGGCCGCGCGCATCGCGGCCAAGGAGGAGGACATGGCCTTCTACGACAGCGTGACGGAGCGGCTGGGCTTCATGAAGAAGCTGACCCCCGCGGAGCTGAAGAAGCTGGGGTCGCTGCGCCTGTCGGACCTCATCCAGGGGGAGATTGGCCGGGCGCGCGTGCGCGTGGCGGCGCTGGAGAAGCGCTACCCGACCGCGACCACCAAGGAGCTGGCGCAGCGGCTGGTGGATGAGAAGAAGAGCCTCGCGGGCATGGTGGGCGGCGTGAGCGGCGTGTTCGGGCTCATCTCGCTGCCGGCGGACCTGACGTTCATGGCGTACCTGCAGCTCGTGCTGCTCACGGACGTGGCCACGCTCTACAAGGCGAACCTCAAGACGGACCGGGCGCGCGGAGAGCTGCTGGACCTGTTCGGCTACGCCAACGGGCTGGGGCCGCTGCACCGCTCCGGGCCGAAGGTGCTGGGGAAGCTGGCGGCGCTGCTGCTCGCGAAGGGCGGCATGACGACGCTGGGCCGCGCGATGCCGCTGGTCGCCGCGCCCATCACCGCGTACCTCAACAACCAGCACATCCAGATGGTGGGTGAGCAGGCCGTGCGCTTCTACGAAGGCTTCGACAAGGCGCACGCGAAGGCGCGGACCGCGCGGCGCAAGGCGGCGGGCGCGGAGTAGAGCGCCCCGAGAAAATCCGGTCAGTAACCAGTTCGATATGTCCGTCACGTATTTCCGTTGATGTCTTCGCGGCCCCTGAGGCCGCGGGATGCCGGAGGCGTCGCACGCGAGGCCGGACGCGGCGCTTGCTCACGGCAGGGAGGGGTGCATGACGGAGCTCTCGGCGGAGGTGCGCGTGCAGGTCGCGCGGTGGCGGAATCTCCTCGTGGACGCGGCCCGCTGCGGCGCGCTGGAGAGTCCCCTGGACGCCCTGAGCCATCCCCACTGGGAGCCTCGGGAGCTCCAGGCGCTCTGGTGGCTGCGCTCGGAGAGCCTGCTGCCCGTGGGCGTGCTCGCCGCGCGCCTGGGGGGACTCGCCATGCCGCGCCTGAGCCGCCTGGTGGACCGGCTGGAGGATGGCGGCCTCGTGAGGCGGGAGCGCTCGGTGCGGAATGATCGCCGGCGCGTGCGCGTGCGCCTCACCGACGCGGGCCGCGCGCTCGCGGATCAGCTGGATGCGCAGGTGCAGGAGCGCATGGCGCGGCGGCTGGCCCCGCTCCAGGGAGAGACGCGCAGCGCGCTGATGGATGTCCTGGAGCTGTGGGTGCAGGCCCTGACCGTCCAGGCCCGCACCGCGGAGGAAGTCGCCGAGGAGAACGCCGAGCTGGCCAGCGTCCCCGACGAGCTTCTAAGGGCGTCGGCCGCCTGAACTACAGCCGCACCTCCACGACGCCCGAGCGGCGGCACGCCTCCGCGCCGTCGCCCTCCCATTCGTTCCCAGCGCCCTGCACGAACATCGGCAGCGCATCCGAGGTCACGGCACCCAACCGCCAGTGCCCCGCGCTGTCCGTCTCTCCGCGCATGGGCGGCATCGAGCGGTACTGCCCGCCCACCATCACCAGGGCGCCCGCCACGGGACGTCCTTGATGGGTGACGTGAACCTCACAGGTGGGGCCGCCGGGAGGCGCTGGAGACAGCCGCACGTCCACGCTCGTGTCGTCCGCGCCCAGCTGCGCCACGCTGCTGGGCCGTGAGGCATAGGGCGCTGACGCGACCTGGACGCGGTAGGTCCCGGGCTCCAACAGGGACACCGCCATGCCGTCCTCCTCCGGAACGAACTCCCGCGAAGGCACCGCGCTCCACAGGCCCTGCGCGTCGCGGCGCTCCAGCAGGTACACCGGATAGGGCGGCACCGCGCGCTCGTTCAGCTGCGCCCGCGTGAAGCCATCCATCCGAACGACCAACCACCGGTACAACGGCACGCGCCACTCGACGTCCACCACGCCCTGCATCTCCTCCGTCGGCGTGAAGTCGAAGTCCCACATTGAAGGCGCCTCCGGACGGCCTCCCTCCTTCCTTCCCCGATAGACGTTGAAGCGCGTCGGCCTCCAGCCCGGCACGTCGGGAAGCGTGAAGTGTCCCTCCCTGTCCACCGGCTCCTCTCCACCTTGCCAGCTCACCATCCGCCCACCGGGCCGGGACGTGTTCCCCAGCAGGACCCGTCCACGCAGGGTGACGGAGCGGCCCACGCCTTCGGGGAACAGCCGCGCCACGTCCAGCGTCACCGGGGTCACGGTGCCTTCACGCAGGCGCACCTCGACCGGGCCCCCCTCCCGTCCCGAGGGCGCGCGCAACCACAGCCTCACCGCGCGGTCCGGAGGCAGCGGCGCCAGGCGCGTGTCCGCGTCCGGGCGCAGCGGCACCGGCGAGCCATTCACGAGCGCCCATCCCAGGTCCGGATTCACCAGCGCCAGCACGGGCTGAAGGGCGCTGGCCCGCTCGGCATCTCGCGGATCCACGTCGCGTTCGATGCGCACGGAGAACGTCCCCTCCAGGTTCCGCGCACCGTCCAGCCGGATGCTCACGCCCGTGGGCCGGTTCGCTCGCAGCACGCCCGCGTCCAACGTGCCCGTCTCCGGCAACGCGCCCGGCGCGAAGTCCGCCCACCAGAAGGTCCCGTCCGGTTCGAACGCGACCACCTGGTAGCGCGGCGCGGGCGGCACGGCGACAGGCCCCACCACACCGCCCTGCGACGAAGCGGTGGCCGGCGCCTTCATCCACTCGCGCACGTTGGCCAGGTCCTCCAGGCTCGAAGGCCCCACGATGCTGAGCGTCTTCCGCCGCTTCTCCTCCTCCCACCACCCCTCGTCCCCTTCGGTGATGAACGCCGCGCCCACGCGCGCCGCGCCCTCGAACGGACGCGAGCCCTCCAGCGTCGCCGTCAACCACAGGCCCGCGTCCGCCGCGGCCTCCATCGGCGGAGCCACCTCCGGCACACCGGCGTCCTCGACCCGCACGGACATGGGAGGTGATGACGGCGCCAGAGGTGGCGCGGGCTCGGGACGCAGCAGCATCCACAAGCCCACGCCCACGAGCACCGCCACCAGCATCCCGCCCAGGACCCGCTTCAAGCGCATCAGTCCGTGTCGCTGTTGGAGTACAGGGACAGCCACACCGGCGCGTGGTCCGACAGCCGGGTGACGTAGTCCAGCGGGTTCGCGATGTAGTCGCGGCCGGTGCTGGAGAACTCCGTCACGTAGCTGTCCTGCATCCAGAAGTGGTCGTACGGGTTGGCGTAGCCCCCGGACGTGTTCATCGTGGTGGCCACGTCCAGCTTGCACGTCACCGCGGGCGACAGGCCCTTCAGCTGGCTCCAGGACGCGTGGGTGCAGGCCATGTTGTGGTCGCCCACGAGGATGACGTCCTGGTCCGTGGTGCTGGCGGACTGCACGGACGCGAACACGCCGTCGATGGCCTGCGCCTCCAGCGTGCGGTCCGTCGCCGTGCCCCACACCGCGTGCCAGTTGAGGAACGTGTAGTCCGCGCCCGTGGGCACGTGGCGCACCTTCACCACCTGCGGTTCGCGCTCGAACAGGTCCCCCGTGTCCGTCCACACCGTGGAGGACAGGAGCGACACCGTGTCCGTCCGGTACAGCACCGCGTAGTGCTCCTTGTAGGACGACCGGCCGATGAGCGGCGTCACCACCGCCTTCCACGTCACCCCGGACACCTGCGTCAGGTTCGTCGCGATGGCCGTCGCAGCGGACGCGTCCATCACCTCCTGGAGGAACACCAGGTCACAGCCATTGTTCGAGTTGCTGTTCGCACCGAACTGGCTCCACAGCTGCTTCGCGTCATCCAGGTAGGTCTGCTCGGCCGCCCAGCCCTCATGGCGGAGGTTCCAGCTCACCACCCGGAGATACGAGCCCGCCTGCGCCAACGCGGGGAGCACCAGCACGGTCAACACCAGGACGCGCGACAAGAAGGACGACCCTCTCATTTCACGGCACCTCCAGCCCTGCGGGACAAAAAGCGCCCCATCTTCGGCATGACCGCGCCCCAGGAACAGCCCTCCTGCGTGGAATCGAGGTGACAGCCCGCCCGGCACGACACTCCCCGGCCACCGCCCAATAAATGTAACTTGATTGCATATGACTCCAGGTGGCATCTATTGCGGGCCCCCGCCTTCACCCGCCGCACCCACCCAAGGAGTCCCCCATGTTGAAGAATGCCCTGCTCGCCGCTGGCGCCGTCGTCCTGCTCGCCGGCTGCGGTACCGAAGAAGCCCCCACCCCGGAGACCCAGTCCCCCGTCACCCAGGAGTCGGAGCTGCTCGCCGTCTGTGAGGACACGGAGGAGCTGGCGGAGGTGGCCGAGCACGCCTGCATCCACGCCGAATACGGTCCCTTCGAGTCCGTCACCGCCGCGCCCTATGGTGGCCCGTCCTTCGTGGACGTGAGCCTGGGGCACACCGCGTACAACGTCACCCTGCCGGCCATCAGCTACCAGCAGTGGACGCTGGCCTACGCGGGCTCCGTCATCTTCACCCCGGAAGAGTCCACCGAGTACGCCTTCCTCACCTCCGGCTACCGCGCCGTCCGCGTCTTCAACGCGGCCACGAATGAAGAGGTCGGCCTCGAGTGCCGCTACCACGTCCCGCAGGAGGTCTGCGGCAACCTGCGCACCGCCGTCACGGCCGACCTGGAGGGCGGCGTGGACTACCGCGTGGACTTCGCGGCCATCGTGCCCCAGCCCGCCACGTTCATGCTCCTCATCGAGGAGACGGGCCACGACCACCACGAGGAGTAGGCCCGCGTGAGTGAAGGCCCGTGGACGCCTCCAAGGTCCACGGGCCTTCCCAACATCCAAAAACTTCTGTATCCCAGTTGCATCTACATCAAGAATCCAGATGAGGCAGCCCCATGCGTACCCCGTTTCCAGCCCTCCTCCTGGCCGGCGGCCTCGCGGTCCTGACCGCCTGCGGCGGCGACGACGCACCGCCCGGCACGCCCCACGAGCAGGGCGACCCATGCGCCCCCAACGGCCACATCCACCGCGAGCCTGAGGGCGACTGGTGCCACTGCCACCGGGGCTACGTGGCCAGCGAAGAGGGCCTGTCGTGCGTGGCGGACCCGGACTACGTGCCGCGCACGGACTTCGACTTCGGGGACGGCGGCGAGCACGCCTGCTGGCACGTCACGAACGGCCCCTTCGCCACCGTCACCGCGTCGCCCGAGCGGCAGCCGCGCGTGGATGACTTCCACACGCACTACACCGTCCAGCTACGCCCGGAGAACGGCCAGTCCGTGGGCACCTTCAGCTTCAAGGCCTGGGCGAGCGGGGACTTCATCCTCTACCTGAGCACGCCCGGCGTCGCCGTCACCGTGAAGGAGGGCGAGCGCGTCGTGGAGCCCCTGGGCACCCAGGCCACGGGCGGCTTCTGCGACGGCCTCAAGCACATGGTCGGCTACGAGCTGACGGACAAGGTCCAGTACACCGTCACCTTCGGCCCCACCCCGCTCACGAGTCTCGGGCTCGTCATCGAGCACCTCCAGTGACGGCCTGAATCGCACCGGCCATTATTGCAACCAAGTTGCGTTTACGGCATGAGTGAGTCACCGGACGCACCGGCGGCTTCCTGGCCGCCTGGCACCCCGCCGCGTCCGGCATCCCGAAAGGAAACACCCATGTTGAAGATGAAGCGCATCGCGCTGGGCGCGTTGTTGTCGCTCGGCCTGACGGCCTGCGGACCGATGGAGGAGGCGCCGGAGGCCTCCTTCGAGGCGCAGGACTCGCAGGAGTTGGAGGCCGGTTGCACGTCGCTGGGCGCGGGCATCACCACGCACGCGTGCGCCCACGCCGGCAACCCCACGGACCACGTGTCCGTCACGGCGAGCGCCACGCGCGTCACCAGCGCGCCCGCCATCAGCACGAAGCACAGGGCCTATGACCTGGCGCTGCCGGCCGGCGCCGAGGGCTCCGTGACGTACGTGCCGGCCACCACCGGCTCGTACGCGTTCTACCGGACGCAGAACGTGGCCTTCACCGTCGTCAACGGCGCCACCAGCGCCACGGTGCCCGCCGCGCTGACGCACAGCGTGTCGTCCTCGGGGTGCTCGCTCACGCACGTGTCCGTCTACGACCTGACGGCGGGAACGACGTACATCCTCGCGGCGGGGCCGGCGTCCGGCAACGCGCTCACCGTGGTGCCGGAGTTCCTCAACGACACGCGCACGCGCTACTACCAGGACGCGGACGGTGACGGGTACGGCAACAACTCCGTGTCCGTCCTCACCGCGTGCACGCAGCCCTCCGGCTACACGACGCAGCGCTTCGACTGCAACGACACGGCGGCGAGCATCAACCCGGGCGCCGCTGAAATCTGTGGCAACGGCATCGACGACAACTGCGACGGGTCGCAGTGCTGACCGCCGTCCCCTGACGCGGGCCTGACAAGGTCCGCTCCCGCGCCGGAGCACCTCACCTCGGAACGGCGCTCCGGCGCGGGCCCTTCCCGGAGGGCGCTCGATGACGCGCCCGCTTCACGGCTTCTCCCAACGCGGCTCACCGCCTCCGCCGCGGGCCCGCACCACCGCACGAAGGACTCCCCCGATGCGTCTCTCCTCCGCCACCTTCCTGTTCGCCACCTGCGCCGCCCTCACACTGACCGGCTGCGATGACGACGACTCCATCGTCACGCCGGACGCGGGCACCTCGACGGACGCGGGCACCGACGCGGGCACGTCGACGGATGCGGGCACCGACGCGGGCACGACCGCGTCCACCGCCACCGTCACCACCTCCCGCCCCGCCGAGGGCGAGACGGACGTCTACCCGCTGGAGATGTACCTGGACGCGTCCGGACAGACGCCGGGCATCGCCTTCCGCAAGGTGCTGACGCTCACCTTCAGCGAGCCCATGGATCCATCCATTGCCCAGGTCACGCTGCACGACCGCACGGACACCACCGCACCCGCCCGCGTCCTCACCGGCACCTGGTCCGCGGACGCGCGCACGCTCACCGTCACCGTGCCGCGCACCGAGGAGAGCACCCGGCCGCTGGAGGTCTCCACGCACCACGCCCTGGCGCTGGACGCGCTGAGGGACGCGGCCGGACTCGCGCTGTCAGCGGCCACCGTGGGGCTGGACGGAGACACCGCGCTGGACTTCACCACCGGCGAGCGCGACCCGGAGCTGGAGCACGCGTGCACGCACACGCTCGTCAACACGCCGGAGGCGGTCACCGCGGGCCGCACGCCCTTCGACTTCCCGCCCGACACGCACACCGGCCACGCGCGCTACGACGTCACCCTGCGCCCGGGTGAGACGGGCTTCGGCGGCTACACGGGCTTCATCTCCGACCCGGAGAACGCCGAGCACGTCACGCTCTACCTGAACCAGGAGGTCCCCACGAAGGTCACCAACGACACGGCGGGGACGGACGTGGCGTCGGTGCTCGCGCCCGTGCGGTTCATCTGCGCCGGCATCACGCACACGCTGACGTTCACGTCGGAGCCGGGGGATCAGATTCATCTGCTCCAGTTCGGCCCCGTGGGCTCGGAGCACATCCAGTTCGTGCTGGAGCGCGAATAGCAATCCCACACGGCCCGCGGGGAGGGCGTGCGTCCACCAGGACAAGGTGGGCCGCCCCGCCGGTCCAATGCCGCGTGAAGGGCTGACCGCTACGGTGACGGTATCTCTCGGATCCGGAGGCCTCCCGCATGCGCCACGCCGCTACCCGAAGGACGCTCGCCCCCTACGAGGAAGTGCAGACGTTGCCCCACTACCTGGTGGGCGAAGCACTGGATGGCGTCCTCTACGTCTCGTCGCCGCCCATCGCGCGCAAGCAGGGCATGACCCCGCTCATGGGACGCGCGCCGGAGGGCTGGTGGTGGACCTCCGAGCCCCGGCTGCTGTTGGGCGAGGACGTGCTCGTCCCGGACCTGGCGGGGTGGATGAGCGGACGGCCGCCGACCCTGCCCGATGGCTCGTTCATCGACCGCGTGCCGGATTGGATCTGCGAGGTGCTGACGCCCGCCACCGCGAAGCTGGACCTGACCCTCAAGCTGCCACGCTACGCCCGCGCGGGCATCCGCAACGCCTGGATCATCAACCCCGTGCACCGCGTGGTGGAGGTGCTCCGCCAGGACCACGGGCGCTGGGTGCTGCTGAACACCTTCGTGAGCGAGGACCGCGTGCGCGCCGACCCCTTCGGCAAGGCGGACCTGGTGCTGGCGCCGTTCTGGACGCAGGTGTGAATCACGCCGCGGGCTCCCACGCGCCCGTGAACGCGTCGAAGCGGCGCACGTTGACGCTCAGCGCCCGATACACCTGAGCGTCCGTCCCCACGTCCACCGGCGTCCCATCCGCGGGCACCGTCAGCCGGTCGAAGCGCGCGCCGGTGAACCAACGGTGCGGCTGGGGTTCCAGGACGAAGAGGCCCTCGTCGTCCAGGTCCACCTCGATGGGCACGAAGTCCACGCGCTGGAGCTCCACGGGCGGCGGGAAGTCCATCGCGACGCGGAAGGGCACGCGCACCGCGGCCTGGGTCGCGACGCCCTCCAGGAACAGGGAGCGCCCCTGCATCACGTCCGCCTCCGCGCCCAGGGCGCTCGACGGCGGCTGGAGCAGCAGCGACAGCGACCGCGCCATGCCCGCGACGCCAGGGGAGCGCCCCAACACGCGCGCCTGTCCCGCGTCCGCGAGCAGGTCGAAGACCACCTCGCGGTCCCACTCGCCCAGCACGCGGCCTCCGGAGAAGAAGTCCCCTTCGTGCGCGTGCGCGGTGGGCAGCAGCACGTCTCCCAGGCGGCGCAGCAGGGCCTGGGGCTGGAGGGGCGAGGCCTTCTCGAACAGATAGATGGGCCCGAGCACCAGGCGCGCGGTGGTGAGCGTCACGCGCCAGCCGGTGTCGGTGGTGAACTCACCGACGGTGGTCTCACCGGACGCCAGCGCCGTGCGCAGCCCCATGCGGAAGGTGATGCTCCGGCCACCGGTGCCGGACAGGCCACAGCCCGCCGCGAGCGCTCCGCCCAACATCCACGTGAAGGCACGACGGGAGCAGCGCTTCATGGCGGGTCCTCCTGGAGGTCCAGGTACACGGTGAGGGTGCCGCGCACGGTGCGGGGGGCACCGGCGGAGAAGTGGCGCGTGGCCAGCAGGGACGCGGGCGCGTCGGGGCCGCGGAAGTTGGACACGTAGTTGAACTCGGACTCGCGCCAGCGCGCGTCCAGCAGGTTCTCCACGGACAGGCCGAGCTCCACGGCGCGCCAGCGCGCGCGGGCCGCCACGTCGAAGAGGAAGATGGACTCGCTGTAGCGATCCAACGGCAGGGGCTTGGGCCCGATGGCGCTGTGCCCCAGCGCCACGCTCCACCCCACCGGCTGCCGGGCCACAGTGGCCGAGCCCCGCCACGACGCGTCCACGCGCCCCAGCACCTGCGGGATGTACGGCAGCACCGCGCCGTCCCACAGCTTCCACGGCGAGGCCCCGGGCAACGGCTGCGTCGCGCGGGCCCACGCGAGGCTCGCCTGCACGTCCAGGTGCTGCTCCCACTGGAAGCGCGCGCTGCCGAACGCGCCCAGCCGCTGCGACGGGCCCATGGGCTGGTTGCGCCCCGTCGTCTCGCTGAACACCAGGTCCTGCGACACGCGCGTGGCGAACACGGCGCTCCGCAGCTCCAGCGAGGACGGACCGTCACCCCACCGCCAGCCCAGGCCCGTCTCCCCGGACGTCACCCGCGCGTAGGGCGCGAACTCCGCGTCGGACAGGCCGGCCGCGTCGCTGGAGCGCGCCCCCAGGCCCGCGCTGGTCAGCCAGGTGAGGCGCGGCGTCAGGCGCACCTCCGCGCTGGCGCGAGGGCTGGCGAAGAAGCCATAG
Source organism: Corallococcus sp. CA049B (assembly GCF_003611685.1). Classification (NCBI taxonomy): domain Bacteria; kingdom Pseudomonadati; phylum Myxococcota; class Myxococcia; order Myxococcales; family Myxococcaceae; genus Corallococcus; species Corallococcus sp. CA049B. The sequence continues at coordinate 52,957 of NZ_RAWC01000030.1, forward strand.
GCCTCCACGGACTCCTCCGGGATGCGAGCCCCCTGCCGGTCCTCGGCCGGCCGGTTCAGGTCCTCCACGCCGAACAGGAACGTGTCCACGCGCACGCCGCCCCGCAGCGTGAGCCACTCCAGCGGCGCGCCGCGCAGGGACAGGTACGCGCCCAGGTTCGTCACGCGCACCTGGTTGTCGAACACGGTGGCGTAGGGCGCGCCGCCCTTGTCGCGCAGTCGCCGCGCGCGGGTGTGCACGTTGTCGTAGCGGGCCACGTAGCCCAGCTCCACCGGCTGCGGCTGGCCCCACCCGGTGAGGCCCGGCGTGTAGCGGCCGCGCAGGCCCACGGTGGTGCCCTGATAGGACTGCTCCGTGTTGTCGCCGCGCTGGGCTTCGCCGATGGGCGGCGTGTCCTGGAGGAAGCCGGTGAAGTTCTCGCGGCTGCGCATCTGCCGGGCGATGGCGAAGGCCTGCTGCACGAAGCGGCCTCCGCGCTCCAGCCGGGACGTCAGCTCCACGGAGGCCATGTGGCGTTGGCTCGCGCCGCCCTGGTTCGGGTCGTAGAGACAGAAGAACTGCGAGTCCGCGTCCGGCCCGCACGGCAGCCGGGCGTCCACGACGTCCGTCTCCCGCACCACGCCCGCGGACGAGTAACGCGCGCCGTAGCTCGCGCCGAACAAGCGCAGCTTCGTCTCCGGGCCCAGGTGCAGCTCCGTCTGGGCCATCAGGCCCGCGTTCGCGTATGCGCGGTTGGGGCCGAAGCCGTGCCCCTGGCGCAGCAGCACGCCGACGAAGGTGGCGGCGGTGGACTCGGGCGGGCCCCACACCAGGGACAGCCGGCGAGACGCGAAGCCGCCGTAGCTGGCGGACGCGGTGACGCCCCGCCGCTCCAGCCCCAGCTGGTACTCCACGGTGCCCGCCACGCCGAAGTCGCCCTGGGATGGATCATACGGCCCCTCCGTCACGCGCAGGGACTGCACCAGCTCCGGGATGATGAAGTACGTGTCCGCGTAGCCGTGACCGTGGGCGTTGGAGACCTCGTTGAGGGGCACCCCGTCCAGGCGCATCTCCACGTCCTTGCCCTCGCCCGCGTCGAAGCCACGCAGATAGACGGTCTCCGCGTGCCCTTCCCCGCCGTGGTTGGCGAGCATCACTCCCGGCGCCAGCAGCATCAGGTCCGTGGCCGAGTTGCGAGGCACGTCCGCCAGCTGCCCCACCGTGATGTGGAAGTCCCCCACGGCGACCGGAGGCGGAGCGGCGGACCGCCCACGCACCGTGGTGGAGAACGCGGGCGGCTCCGGCTTCGCGGGTGCCGTGGGCAGCTCCGTCTCCGCGAGCCCTGGCGGCTCCGAGCCCGTGGGCGCCGGAGGCACGGACGGAGGGCGCTCCTCCGCGAGCGGCATGGCCTCCGCCACCGGCTCGAACGTCACCGGCACGTCCACGCGCACCTCCAGCGGCTCCTCTCCCTGGCGCGCGGGATGGAAGCGCCAGCGCAGGGCCGCCGCCATCGCGGCCCGGTCGAACGCGGCGCCCCCGGACTCCTGGACCTCCACCCGGGACACCTCTCCCCCACTGTCGATGGTCAGGCGCAGCAGCACCCGCACGGCCTCCGTCAACGGCGGGACGTCCGCCGGCATCACGGGCGGCGGTGCCTCCACGGGAACGGGCGGCGTCACGGGCGCTTCGGGCGACGCGCTCAACAACCAGAGCACCAGCGTCGGGATGAACACGGGCAACGACCTCGGCCTCCGGGGCCCACCCGGCGCGGGCGGCCTCTCCAACGGCCGTCCGTGGATATCGCAACCCAGACTTGACTTGCAACATAGTTACAAATACCAACCTGATGCATGAACCAACAAAGCAAGTGGACCCGGGGCCTGCTGCCAGGCGCGTTGGCGCTCATGGCCTCCGGCTGCGGCGACGCCGTGGCGAGGGGCGACGTGCGCGTGTCGCTGAGCGGCGGGGACGGCACGCAGCGCGGCTACGCGGATCACCTCTTCCAGGACGGCTGGTCCGTGCAGTTCACCAAATACCTGGTGTCCCTGGGCGACTTCACCCTCACCTCCGCGGCCGGCGACGTGCATGCCACGACGGAGCACCTGCTGGTGGACGTGCAGAAGGGGGACGTGCCCCTCACCGGCCTGACGGGCCTGGAGGCGGGGCGCTACGGCGTGGCCTTCCGCGTGAGCCCTCCGGAGGCCCGCACCGTGGCGGGCACGTCCGTGTCCGCGGACGACCTGGCGATGATGCGCGAGCGGGGCTTCAGCTACTTCGTGGAGGGCCGCGCGCAGAACCGCGACCCCACCCTGGGCGTCTACACCTTCCGCATGGGCTTCCCCGTGGACGCGCGGATGGTGGACTGCATCAACGGCGTGGACGGCACCCAGGGCATCGTCGTGCCGGAGAGCTCCGTGGCGGAGGCGGAGGTCACCATCCACGCCGAGCACATGTTCTACGACCGGCTGGGCACCCACCGCGGCGTGCAGCTGCGCTTCGAGGCCATCGCCGCCACCGCGGACGCAAACCACGCCATCACGCCGGAGGGGCTGGCGTCCCAGGACCTGCTTGACCTGCGCGGGCTGGACGGCGGCGAGCTGCGCGACGCCCAGGGCCAGCCCGTCGTCTACCAGCCCGGCGCCTACGCCCTGCGCACGCTCCAGGAGTTCATCACCCAGAGCATCGTGGATCAGGCGCACCTCAACGGCGGCGGCGTCTGCACCGTCGCCGCGCCGTAGGGCCTCCCCGTCACGAAAGGGAGGGCCCGGCGGACCCTCAGGCCTTGGGCGCTTCCTTCGCGGCGCGCTGCGCTTCGACCTCGCGCCGCACGTCATCCATGTTCAGCGCGCGGACCTGCCGGAGCAGGTCCTCCAGCGCCGCCGCCGGCATCGCGCCCGGCTGCTCGAACAGCAGGATGCCGTCCCGGAACACCATCAGCGTGGGGATGGAGCGGATCTCGAAAGCACCGGACAGCTCCGGCTGCGCGTCGGTGTCGATCTTCCCGAACACGACGTCCGCGTGCTTGTTGGAGGTGCTCTCGAAGATGGGCGCGAACGCGCGGCAGGGGCCACACCAGGTCGCCCACCAGTCCAGGATGACGATGCCGCTCTTGCCCACCGTCTCCTTGAAGTTGTCCTTCGTGATTTCGAGCGTCGCCATGAGGTCCTCCTACCGAACGTCCAACAGCTCCACCTCGAACAGGAGGGTGGCGTTGGGGGGAATCACACCGGCCGCGCCGCGCGAGCCGTAGCCCAGCTCCGGCGGGATGGTGAGCTTGCGGATGCCGCCGACCTTCATGCCCGCGACGCCCTGGTCCCAGCCCTGGATGACCTGGCCCGCGCCCAGCCCGAAGGTGAAGCCCTGCCCGCGGTCGCGGCTGCTGTCGAACTTCTTGCCGTCCGTGAGCGTGCCCACGTAGTGCACCGTCACCCGCTTGCCGGCGACCGCTTCCGCCCCCGTCCCCACCTTCACGTCTTCCACTCCCAAGCTCATGCCAGGCTCCTCAAGGCGGGAATCCGCCATGGAAAAGTGCGCACTCTAACGCCGGGCGCAGCCTCCCGCCTCCCTGAATGCCCCACCCCGTGGCGGAATAAAAAAGTGACGGCGGGGGACCGGATGATTCCGGACACCCCGCCGTCAGCTCCTGCCATGGAGACCCTGCCTTCAGGTCTAGAACGTGCCACCCACGTTCAGCGTGGTCGTGTAGCTACCACCGCCCGACGGGTCGCTGCCGCCCGGATCGATGTCCGGAGCGAACTGCTTGTCGAACAGGAAGTTGTAGTAGCCACGCAGGTCCGCGGTGAAGTGGCCGAAGTGGCCGCGCACGCCCACGCCCGCCGGGATGTTGCCCACGGTGTCGTCGCTGTAGCCGAGCGACTCACCGCCGCGGAAGTGGTAGTTGCTGATGCCGATGCCGCCCAGGAGGTACGGCTGCACCGCCGTCGGCGTCACGGCGAGCGTCAGGGCCGCCTGGCCACCGTTGCGCACCAGGTCCGGACCGTCATCCGCGCCCGCGGAGCCCGCGTTCTTGATGTTGTTCAACGCGCCGGAGTAGCCGACTTCGACACCCAGCACGGACGTCGGCTTGAGCGACGCCGTCACGGCCGCGGAGGGGCCGGGGGCAATCTGCGGAGCCAGGGCGCCGGTGTAGCCTTCCACACCGCCACCGATGAGGAGCGTCAGGCCCTTCTTGTCGTTCTTGTCCTTCTTCTCCACCTCCAGCGGCTGGATGTTCTCATTGGCTGACGCCGAGGGCGTGTAGGCCGGAGGCGGCGTGGTCACGCCGCTGCCGCCCGTGGCCTGCTCGCCGTACAGCGAGCTGTCACGCTGGCTCATGCCACCGCTGCTCGTGCCGGACGGAGGCGGAGGCGGAGGCGCAGGAGGCTCCGCCGCGGGAGGCGGCGCGGGCTGTTCGCTCTGCGGCGTGATGCCGCTGGAGCCACTTCCGCCCACTCCGGAGCCGCTGCCGCCCGTCCCTGACGGTTTGATCGGCTCGCAGCGCATCGGCGTGTTCAGGTAGACCACGCCGCTGCCACCGGTGCTGCTCACGCCCTGGTCGCTGGTGCCCAGGTCCTTGCCGTGCTTCGAGGATTCATCGAGCGACCCGCTGCCGCCCGTGCCCTGAAGCGATTCATCCACCGGCGTCTCCTCGATGAGGAGGTCCTCCTCCTGGACTCCGCCCTGAGAGGATTGCGCCGTCGTGTCCTTGTTCTGCTGGTCCTTGGGGACCGCGGTCTGCCCTGGAGGGCAATCCTTCTCCGCCGCACCTGCGCCCGTCCCATACATGAGCGCCGCGATGGCGCCCGCCAGAATTTTCGCTTTCATCCAACCCTCCATCGTCGACTGACTGACATGAAGGTTGTCGTGAGAGGGACATCCGGCAAGCCTTGCGCGGAAGGTCAAAGACAGCTGACCTGCCCGCCTGCCCTCCAGGGGGGAAGGCGTGGCTTCAGAGCCACTTCACGGGGACGGAGGGCTCGAACGCCCCCCTATCCACCGTCAAAGACAGACGTCCATGGACATCCGTCACGCCTTGCGCAGCCAGGCCGAACCGGTGACGACAGGCAATTGCAGCGCGCGTTCACGGTCCAGGTCCAGGTTGCCAATGTGCAGCGACAGCGGCGCCTGGACCCACTTGTAGATGGACTGATGGAACAGGCGCACGAAGCGGTCCACGTACCCGCCCAGCCGCTCCGCATCCACCTCCGGGAACATCGCGGTGAGCGCGGTGCGCATCTCCGACGGGGTGAGCTTCTCGCCCGCGTGCAGGTAGAAGCACGCGTCCAGGATGGGGAAGGGCATCAGCTCCTCCTCGCCCACCTGATCATGCGCCAGCTCCGGCCCCGCGGGTTTGGCCAGCACCTTGCGGATGCCCTCGTAGCCGGTGGTCTCCTGGAGGTAGTCCAGGAGGTACATCACCACCGTCTTGGGCACGTTGGCGATGACCGCGAGCGCGCCCATCAGGTCGCCGCCGATGGTGGTGTAGCCCACGGACTTCTCGCTCATGTTGCCCGTCTGCAAGAACAGGCCCCCGCAGGAGTTGCTCCAGTTCCACATGCGCTGGGCGCGGATGCGGGCCTGGATGTTCTGCTCGGTGATGGGGGTGAGCTTCGTCTCGCCGAGCATCGTCTGGGCGGCGGCCTTCTCCCGCTCGAAGGCCTCTTCGATGGAGACCACCTGGAAGGGCACGCCCAGCTCCCGCGCGATGGTCTCCGCCGCGTCGCGCGTCTGCTGACTGGAGTAGGGGCTGGGCATGTAGAACGCCTGGATGAGCGAGCCCGGGTTGTCCGGCCGCGCGCGCTTCGCGTACCGGTGCGCGATGAGCAGCGTGAGCAGCGAGTCCCGTCCGCCCGACAGCGCGATGCCGAACAGCTTGAAGGCGCGCGTCTTCTCGAAGTAGTCGCCCACGCCCAGCGACAGCGCGTCCAGGATGTCCTCGCACAGCGCCGCGCGCGCGGTGCGGCGGGTGTCCGGCGCGGGCAGGAAGAAGCTGCGGTGCGCGGGCACGGGGTACGTCAGCGTCTGGCGCTCGGTCTTCACCGCCTGCGTGCAGTCCAGGGTGGGCACCTGCTTGCCACCGGCCGTGACCCAGTCCTCGCGGTCCACGCGCCAGGTGGTGTTCTCCGTGCGCAGGCGCAGCGTGCGGTCCAGGTCCACCACGGCGGAGGTGAAGCCCTGCTGGAAGCGCGGCGTCTCCAGCACGTGGCGGCCGTTCTGGTTGATGAAGCCGCCGCCGTCGAAGATGAGGCCGTCGTTGCTGCCCACCGCGTTCGCGTAGGCGATGGTGACCTGGTGGTCGGACGCGCGCGTGGCGATGAGCTCGCGGCGCGTCTCCCAGAAGCCCAGCCGGAAGGGGGACGCGGAGAGGTTCACCACCAGCTCGCCGCCGGAGTACGCGCGCCGGCGCATGGGGCCATCCGCGCTCCAGATGTCCTCGCACACCTCCGGCGCCAGGGTGCCGAAGTCGAACTGGAAGAGATAGTCGCCCAGCGGCACGCCCCGGTGGCTCTCCGCCATGCCCGGCTGGCCGTGGCCGAAGGTGCGGCCTTCATAGAAGACGTTGTACGTGGGCAGCTTCTCCTTGGGCACCAGGCCCAGAATCCTGCCGCCCGCCACCACCGCCGCGCAGTTGAGGCGCACGCCCTGGTGGGCCACGCCCACGCCCAGGATGCTCACCAGCGGCAGGGAAGCGGTCTCCTTCGCGAAGCGCTCCAGCTCCGGCCACTGGTGGTCGATGAAGCCCTGCCACTGGACCAGGTCCTCCGCGGGGTAGCCGGCGATGACCTGTTCAGGGAAGACGCCCAGCGTGACGTCCTCCGCCGCCATCTTCCTCGCCAGGTCCAGCACCCGGTCGGTGTTCGCCTGGAAGGCGCCCACGGTGGTGTTGACGCTGGCGATGCCAATCTTCACGAGCCGCATGGTGCGTCGCTCTCCCTCAAGAAGGCGTGATGCCCCGAGCAATGCGCGCATGGGGGGGCCAGGGCAAGCGGATGCTGCGGCCCCGGGCTCCGGGGCGTTCAGTTCCCCGGCATGGAGGGCCGGAAGCTAGTTCATGGGTCCGCTGGGGCGCACCGGCTGCAGCTGGCTCAAGAGGTCGCTCACGTCCACCAGCACCTGCTCCAGGCGGCGGCGCACGTCCAGCTCGCCCAGGAGCTCCTGCCGCCGTCCGGGCTCCGGCACCAGCGAGGACGCCACCACGTCCGCCAGCATGCCCCCACCGGCGCGCGCGGCCACCGGCAGCAGGCTCTCCGCGAACGAGGGCGGCACCCGGCCCGCCAACTCGAAGACGGCCTGGCGCAGCTGCTCCTCCTCCGGGCCGGTGTAGGGCGGATCCGCCAGCACCTGGGCGCGAACCTGACGGTAGAGCGTGTCCGGCGACAGCTCCTTCACCATCCGTACCCGGCTGACGCCCTGCAGGAGGATGTTGTAGCGCCCGTCCTCCACCTGTTCGTCCCAGACGATGACGCCCGCGCACATCAGGGATTGCAGCGGCGGACGGCCCTCGTAGTTGCCCTCCCAGCCCGGCTCCAGTTGGCCCAGGGCCAGCACCCGGTCCGTGGCGAGGGCGTCCTTCACCAGCGCCCGGTAGCGCGGCTCGAAGATGTGCAGGGGAATCACGGTGTGTGGGAACAGGACCGCCGACGGCAGGGGAAACACCTTCAGCGCACCGGCGGCGCGTTCCACGGTTTCTTGTGCGGTCATGGTCACCCTTCCCCGTGTGTAAGCCCCCGGGGCATGGGGCGCATTCCAATCAGGCAGGCATCCGGGCCCGGGGTCCCGGTGGCAAGGGCCCCGGGTTCCGCTAGGGTGCGCCCCCGAATGTCCTCTACCGAGCCTTCCCCCCAGCCC